>NZ_DASVSF010000089.1 GCF_036388275.1 Longimicrobium sp. | reverse complement strand
GCCGTATCTCAGTCCCAATGTGGCCGATCATCCTCTCAGATCGGCTACGCGTCGTTGCCCTGGTGAGCCGTTACCTCACCAGCTAGCTGATACGCCGCGAGCCCCTCTGCGGGCGAGGCCGTTAAGCCCCTTTCATCACCCGATCAATCGATCCGGTGACATCGTGCGGTATTAGCCCGGGTTTCCCCGGGTTATCCCCCACCCACAGGCAGGTTGCTCACGTGTTACGCACCCGTTCGCCACTGGGGGCCGAAGCCCCCCGTACGACTTGCATGTGTTAAGCGCGCCGCCAGCGTTCGTCCTGAGCCAGGATCAAACTCTCCATGAGAATTCAAACAGCTCTTCGTGAACGAAACACTAGACTTCTTCAAGTCTTTGCTTCCGTTCGGAATTTCACGTTCTTGTCCCGTGTTGTTGTGTGGAGGCGAAGGACGTGTTGCCCTCGACTAACACCACCACGGGGCGCTCGTTACAAAAGCACTCCCAAGACCCAGGTTTTCAAAACATCGCGCGAGCCGCTGGCCCGCTTTCATTCGCATCCGGCCAGTTTCACCCGGCCGCCGCGTTCAGTCCTTCAATCTACCACCCTCGAACCTCTCGGTCAAGGGGTGGGCGGCGATGACTTCTCGTCTTTCGTTCGCCCGCTACTTCCCGCAACGCCTTCAATCTACTGGACTTCCGGCGTTTGGTCAAGGGAGGTTTTTCCGAATTCCTTCTCCTCGACCCAACCAGCCGCCGTTTCCGGCGACAGCCCTACAACATACCAGCCTCTCCAACCCCCGTCAACCCCTGCCGAGGATTTCGGGGTGGCGCTCACGTCTCTGTCGCGGACGCGACGGGAGCCCCGCCTGGGCAGGGCTCCCGAGGACACGGAACCCCCGCGAGTGTTCCTCGCGGGGGTTCCTGTAGGGGTGGGCGACGGGGTTCGAACCCGCGACCTCCGGAACCACAATCCGGCGCTCTAACCAGCTGAGCTACGCTCACCATATTTCAAACTACCTGCCGAGCGGGCCATGCCAGCGCCCTTCGACGGCAACGAATCTGCAAAAAACTCAGCGGACGCGCAAGGGGGGCGTGCCGCGGCTTGCGTGGCTCCCGCTCCTGAGCAGGGTCCGCCACGGCAAAACGCGTGGACGTTCCCGCCCTGGTCGGCGCCCGCTTACATTTGGGCCCCGCCGTCTACCTCGACGACGCGGCCGGTGAAGAACCCGCACTCGAGGACGAACCGGAGCGCGAGCCAGATGTCGTGAGGGGCGCCGAAGCGCGCCAGGGGAATGCCGGCGAGCAGGGCGGCTCGGGCCTCGTCGGATACGTTGTCGAGGATGGGCGTCTGGACCACCCCGGGGGCGATGGCGGCCACCCGGATGCCGTGCGGGGCCAGTTCGAGCGCCCAGGTGCGGGTGGCGACGTCCAGGCCTGCCTTGGAGGCCGCGTACGCCGACTGCCCGAGGTTCCCGGTGCGGGCCAGCGACGAGAGGTTGACGATCACCCCCTCCGGCTCACGCCGCTCCAGCATTTCCGCGGCGGCCTCGCGGGCCACCAGGAACTGGCCGGTGAGGTTCACGTCCAGCACCCGGCGCCACTGCGCCGTGGGCAGGCGCCGCACCCACCCATCCTCTTCGGCCACCAGGAGCCCGTCCATCAGCACGGCGGCGTTGTTCACCAGGACGTTGATCCCCTCCAGCCGCTCCGCGGCCTCGCGGACGAAGCCCTTGACCTGGCTCTCGTCGGAAACGTCGCCTTCCAGCGCGTACACCGGGCCCGGGAGCGCCGCCGTCTCGGCGACCAGCTGGCGCAGCCCGCCGCCGTCCACGTCCACGGCCGCCACCCGCGCTCCTGCCCGCGCCAGCTCCAGCGCGAACCGGTACCCCAGCCCACTGGCGGCACCCGTTACCAGCGCCCGCACGTCGTCGATCCGCATCGCTCTCCTCGGGGTGTGTCCTTCGCCGCCGCTGGATGCCAGCGGCGGGTGATTTCGCTTGCGCCGCCTACTGCGGCGATCCGGCGGGAGCCGCGGCCAACGCAGGCAGCGTCATCCCCCTGACCGGCACCAGCGCCGACTGCACGGCCCGGATCAGGGCGGGATAGGCTTCGAAGGCGGCACGCGCCGAGTCCAGGTCCAGCCGCTCGCGGTTGGTGTGCGCCAGCTCCTCGCGTCCCGGCGCGAAGCCGATGGTGGGAACGCCGTGCGTGCCGCAGGTGTGCCCGCCGTCGGTTCCGAACTTCCACTGGCGCAACCGGGGCTCGCGCCCCGTGGCCTGGCGCACCGCCTCGGCCGCGGCCTGCACCACCGGGTGGTCGTCGCGAAGCAGGTAGCCGGGGGTGAAGTTGCTGTGCAGGTCTTCCCACCCCGTCCAGGCACGGTGCGAAGCGCGGCCAGGAAGCACCTCCACGGCGACGCCGTCCATCTCCGGCACCGCGGCGGCCAGCGCGGCGCGGATTTCCTCCAGCGCCTCGTCCTCGTTCCAGCCCGGAAGGACGCGCATGTCGAGGGTGATCCGTACCCGGTCGGGGATCACGTTGCCGCTCTTGGGCCAGCTCTCGATGACCGTGGGCGTGAGCGTGGCGCGGCCCAGGATGGGGTCGCGCGGCTGGCGTTCGGAGAGCTGGCCCAGCGCCAGGAGAACGTGCGGGAGCACGTGGTTGGGGTTGCGGCCGCGCTCAGGCGTGCTGGCGTGGGCGGCGCGGCCGTGGATTTCGACCGCGAGCTCGGCATGGCCGCGGTGGCCGGTACAGAGGTCGCCCCCCGTTGCTTCGCCCAGGATCACGGCGCCCGGGCGAAGCCCGGCCGTTTCCATCAGGTACATCATCCCCCACCCGCCCTTTTCCTCGTAGACGGAAAAGACGGTCAGGATGTCGCCGACGGGCCGCTCGTCCACGAAACGGGCGGCGGCGTACAGCTGGATGGCCAGCGGCCCCTTGACGTCCATGGAGCCGCGCCCGTGCAGGCATCCGTCGGCGACGACGCCGCCGTAGGGGGGGTGCCGCCACCCGCCGGGGTCTCCCACGTCGACCACGTCCATGTGCGAGGAAAGCATCACCGGGGGGGCGCCGCCGGTGCCCGCCACGCGGGCGATGACGTTGCCCGCCCGGTCCGTCCACGCCTCGTCGAAGCCCAGCGCCCGCAGCTCTTCGAGGATCCGCGCCGCGACCCCTCCTTCTTCGCCGGACAGGCTGGGGATGCTGATGAGCTCGGCGGCGAACTCCATCGCCCGGTCGAACGAACGGTCACGTTCCATGGGCTTGCCCACCCTGGGTTCCGGCGGTGGGAAAGGTTGCGGTCCCGGAGGGGCGGCCATGGCCAGCTCAGACATACGACCGTGCCTGGAGGAGGTACAGTTCGGAATACAGCCCTTCGCGCCGCAGTAGCTCGTTGTGGCTGCCGAGCTCGGCGACGCCGCCCACGTCGATCACCAGGATCAGGTCCGCCGAGCGGACGGTGGAGAAGCGGTGGGAGACGAGCACGGTGATGGCCCCGCGCCGGCCGCCGGAGCGGGCCGTGCGGGCGTAGCGCTCGAAGAGTGCGTGCTCGGCGAGGGCATCGAGGCTGGCGGTGGGCTCGTCGAAGAAGACCACCAGCGGGTCGTCGCGCATCAGCGCCCGGCCGAGCGCCAGCTTCTGCCACTGGCCGGTGGACAGGTCGACGCCGTCTTCCCAGCGGGCGCCCAGCTGCGTCGCAAGCCCGGCGGGGAGGCCGGCGGCGCCGTCGGATCCCGCACGGTCCAGCGCGGCCCGGGCCGCGGCGGGATCGTCCAGGCGGGCGAGGTCTCCCACGCCCACCGCCTGCTGCGCCGTCATCTCGAAGCGCACGAAGTCCTGGAACGCCGCCGACAATCGCCGCCGCCACCCTTCCACCTCCATCTCGGCGAGGTCGACGCCGTCTACCAGGATGCGCCCCTCGTCGGGCTCGTACATCCGGCAGAGCAGCTTGACGAGGGTGGTCTTCCCGGAGCCGTTCTCGCCCACCAGCGCCACCACGCTGCCGGCGGGGATGCGGAACGAGACGTCGCGAAGCGCCCAGCGGTCGGTTCCGGGGTAGCGGAAGGAGACGCGGTCGAAGACGATGCCGTCCGTCAGCCGCCCGGGGGCCGGACGGCTGCCGGACCGCGCGGCGCGCATGTCGCGCGCGTAGTCCTGGAGCCAGAGCATGCGGCCGGCGGCACGCAGCGTTTCTCCCATTCCCGCCACCCAGCGCACCGGCTCGACCACGCTGGCCATCACCTGCTGCCCCAGGTACACCGCCATGACCACCTCGCCGACGGTGGCCTGGCCGCGGCTGGCCCGCCACAGCATGAGCGCCACCGCCCCGCCGAAGCCGGCCAGGAACACCAGCTCCGCCACGCAGTCAAGCAGCGCTCCCCGCGCCCGTGCGGCGATGAGAAGCCCGCGCGACTCGGTCCAGGCCCGCCGGAACCGGGCGAGGATCTCGTCCTGCAGGCCAAAGACGCGCAGCTCCATCCCGGCGTTCCGGTCGACGGTGAGGGCCTGCAGGTGCCGGGCGCGGCGCGAGGGGTTGGCGGAGCGTTCTTCGGCGACGCGGAACCAGCGCTGCTGCACCCTGGCGATGGGGATGGCGGGGAGGGCAAAGGGCACCAGGAGCAGCAGCCACGGGCTGACGAACGCCAGCGCCGCGAGCGTGCCGATGCCGGCGACCACCGTGTTCGCCGTGTAGATGAGGGTGTTGAGCGAGCTGCCCAGGATGCCCTGCTGCTGGCGGAGCAGCTCCAGCTTGTCCTGGTAGTCGGCGCGCTCGTGGTGCTCCAGCCCGGGGAGGGAGGAGGTGAGCGCGGCGATCTCGCGGTCCAGCGCGAGGCCCACCGCTTCGGAAAGCCGGTTGCGGATCCAGCTTCCGCTCCACAGTCCCACGAACCACAGCACCCGCGTGGCGACGATGCCCCCCGCTCCCCAGGCCAGGAGCCGGGGATCCTGCCGGATGGCCCCGTCGGTCAGCAGCTTGAGGAACCAGGCGAAGAGAGGAAACCGCAGGTGCCCCAGCGGCTCCAGCAGCAGCCCCGCCGAGCGCCACGGGTCCGTACGCCACGCGGTCCGCACCAGCAGGGCCAGGGCGCGCCATTGCTCACGCATCGAGACCCTCCTCGCCGCGGTCGCCGCCCTGCTGGTCGGCGGCGAAGCGCTCGGCCTGCAGCGAGTACATCCGCGCGTACAGCCCGCCGGCGCGCATCAGCTCCTCGTGGGTTCCGTCTTCGGCCACACTGCCGCCGTCGAGCACCACGATGCGGTCGGCGTGGCGGACGCTGGACAGCCGGTGCGAAACCAGGATGGTCGTCACGTCGCGGGTAAGCTCGAGGAAGCGCGCGAACAGCTCGGTCTCGGCGCGCACGTCGAGGGCGGCGGTGGGCTCGTCCAGGATGAGCAGGCCGGCGCCGCCGCGGACCGCTGTCAGCGCCCGCGCCAGCGCCACCCGCTGCCACTGCCCCCCGGACAGGTCGGCGCCGCCTTCGAACTCGCGGGAAAGCGTCGTTTCCCACCCGTGGGGGAGGTGTGCGGGAAGGTCGCCGCCGCCTGCGTCGCGCAGGGCGTCTTCCAGCGCCCGCGGGTCCGACATCAGGGGCAGGCTTCCGAAGCCCACGTTGTCGCGCAGCGGCAGGGGGTAGCGCACGAAGTCCTGGAAGATGGCGCCCACCCGTCCCCGGGCCTGCAGGGGCGAGGCGCCGTCGCCCAGCGTCACGCGCCCGGCGTCGGGCTGGTACAGCCCGCACAGCAGCTTGATGAGCGTGCTCTTGCCCGCCCCGTTCTCGCCCACGATGGCCAGCGACTGGCCGGCGGGAACGTGGAGCGTGAGCCCGTCCAGCGTGGGAGCTTCGCGCTGCGGGTAGGTGAAGCGCACCCCCTCCAGCCGCACGGCCACCCTTCGCCCCGCCGGATCGCCCCGGAGCGCGGGCTGGGCCGGGGCGGGCGCGGCCGCGTGCGCGCGCACCCGGCCGACGCGCTCGGCGACGGCCAGCGACTGGCCCAAGGAAAACTGCCAGTCGCCGATCATCCCCAGGTCGCTGGTGCCGAGCACCGCCTGCACGAACACGAGCAGGGCGGCCACCTCCACCGCGCCGCGGCTCGCCGCCAGCCCAAGCGCACCGAGCACGGCCGCGTGCGAGACGGCGAGCGCCAGCACGGCCGCCGCGGTGAGCCCCCGGTTGGTCCGGCGGCTCGTCCACATCATCCTCAGCGCGTCGAGCCACGCGTCGCCGTAGCGCCCCACCAGCCACCCGCCCAAGCCAAAGACGCGGGACTCCTTGGCCGCGGCCGACTCCACGGCGAGCGAGCGCACGTACTCCGCCCGCCGCATGCGCACCGCGCCGTCGCTCATGTCGAAGCTCACGCCGTTCTCGGTGGCCCTGAGGTACACCCGGTTGGTCAGGTGCCACGCGCCCAGCAGCAGCAGCGGCGCCCACCAGTGAAAGGCCAGCAGCACCACGAACGCGCCGATGCCCCGCAGGCGGGTGGTGGCCACGTTGCACAGCGCCAGGGTGGTGCGCCGCAGCACCCCGCGCCGGTCGGCGTCCTGCACGGCGTGCAGCTCGTCGGCGAGGGCCGGGGCCTCCAGGGGCTCCAGCCCCGGCGTGCCCAGCGTGACGGCGGCCACTGCCTGGTGCACCTCCAGGCCGAGCGCGTCGTCGACCACGCGGGACAGGTGGGTGAGGGCGTTGTTCCCCAGCGCGAGCGCCGCCATCCCGGAAACCAGCAGGCAGAGCGCGAGCACCGCGGGCTGCCCGCCGGGCGAACCGAGCCCGTGCTCGACGGCGCCGGGGATGGCGCGCACCAGCGCGCCGGTGGCCAGGATCAGCGCCGTGGGCAGCAGCCCCACGACCAGGACCACCAGCCCGAGCCCCACCACCCTGCCCCGCCCCGTCCGCCAGAGCAGGCCCAGGAGGGCCCGCCACCGGGCCAGGGAGGACATCCGCGCATTCGTCATGACGGTCCGGAGAGTGGGAACGCGCCGGGGGCCGACGACGCACGGATCCGGGCCGCATCGAGCGCGTGGCGCACGCGGTCTGTCAGCGTGCTCACGTGCGGCTCGGCCCCGAGGGTGGAGTGGTCGCCGGCGACCGCGTGCACCTCGAGAGGCCCGGTGGCGTGGCGGCACCACCCCAGCGTACGCCGTTCCTCGTCCGGGTAGCGGGACAGGAACTCCCGGTGCCGGGGTGACAGGTCTTCGGCGCGGAACAGCGTGAGGGTGCCGGAGAATGCGCCGGGGTGGAACATGTCGCGGGCCTGGCCGCGGTCGCGGGCCACGCGGCAGCTCTCGGCCAGTGTGGCGGGGGTGTAGCCGGCGGGCGCCGCCCCCTGCGCGTGCATGGCCTCGACGATGCGGCGAAGCTGTTCCGCCGCCGGCAGCCCCTCGACGTCCCGCGGGCGAAAGGAGAAGGGGCGCCGCAGGTCCGCGGCGGCTTCCTCGGCAAGCGCGACGGCCAGGTCGCCGTAGCCGTTCCAGGGCCACTGGCGCGTGAGGTCGGGCGAGAGGGTGTCCATCATCCCGGCGAACGCCACCTCCTCGCCCAGGCCCTGCAGCTGCACCGCCATCTCGTGGACCACGTACCCGCCGAACGACCAGCCGCCCAGGTAGTACGGTCCATGCGGCTGCACGGCTCGGACGGCCGCCACGTACTCCGAGGCGATTCGGCTCACCGGGCGCGCCATGTCGGGGTCCAGGTCCTGAAGGCCGAATACCGGCTGGTCCGGGCCGAGGTGGCGCACCAGGTTGAGGTAGATCATCACGCTGCGTCCCGCGGCGTGGACCAGGAACAGCGGGGGAAGGGAGCCGTGCGGCTGCAGCGCGACGACGGGCGAGGCCGGCGCCGCGGCCGCCGCGCCACGCTCGCGCACCGCCCGGGCCAGGTGCCGGACGGTGCCGCCGGCAAACAGGGCCGAAACGGGAAGCTCGCACCCCAGCCTCCGCCGCACGAGCGCCAGCAGCCGCAGCGCCAGGAGCGAGTTGCCGCCCAGGTCGAAGAAACCCTGCGTACAGCCGATTCCCCGCACGCCCAGCAGCTCCTCCCACAGCTGCAGCAGCTGGACTTCCAGGTAGTCCGTCGGCCCGTCACCGTCGGCCGCGTGCGCGTCGGCGGCGGGCGCGGGGAGCACCCTGCGGTCCAGCTTGCCGGTGGGCGTCTGCGGAAACGAATCCAGCATGACGAACGCGGAAGGCACCATGTATTCGGGGAGGATGCGCCGCACGTGCGTGCGCAGCCCGGCCACGTCGGCGCCGCCATCCCCGGCGACCACGTACGCCACGATGCGCCGGTCGCCAGGCCGGTCCTCGCGCACCATGGCCAGGCACTCGCGGATGCCGGGATGCCGCCGCAGCGCCGCCTCGACTTCGCCCAGCTCGACCCGGTGGCCCCGGATCTTCACCTGGTTGTCGGTGCGGCCGAGGACGAGCAGGTTGCCGTCGGGCTGCCAGCGCGTGCGGTCACCCGTCCGGTACATGCGGTCGCCTGGCGCGGCGAACGGGTCGGGGAGGAACTTCTCGGCCGAAAGCCCGGGGCGCCCCAGGTAGCCGCGCGCGACTCCCGCCCCGGCGATGTACAGCTCCCCCGGAAGGCCGATGGGCACGGGCTCCAGCCGTGCGTCGAGCACGTAGAAGCGCAGGTTCTGGATGGGGCGCCCCACGGGGACGGGTCCCCCCCGGTGCCGCCCCGGGGGGAGCACGTAGGCCGAGCATCCCACCACCGTCTCGGTGGGGCCGTACTCGTTCATCAGCCGCACGCCCGGCGCATGCTCCTGCCACGGGAGGGTGGGCTCGGCGGAAAGGAAGTCCGCGCCGATCACCAGCGTGTGCGCGGAGTTCTCCAGGTGCTCCGGCTCCAGCAGCGCGTTGAGCAGCCCCAGGTGGATGGGGGTGATCTTGATGAGCCCGAAACCCGGACTCCGGCGCAGCGCGTCGGCAAGGGCCTCAACCGGGTGCTCCTCGGGGAGCATTTGCACGGGGCGGCCGGCGAAGAGCGGGAGCAGGTTGGTGATGGTCAGGTCCACCGCCATCGACGAGAAGACCGGCGCGCCGCTTCCCTGGCCGGCTCCGTAGGCGCGCACCCCCCAATGGACGTAGTTGCACACGCCCCGGTGGTGCATGGCCACCCCCTTGGGGCGTCCGGTGCTGCCGGAGGTGTAGATCACGTACGCCAGGTTCTCGGCGGTGACGCCGGTCGGAGGCGGCGCGGCCTGCACGGCGGCCTGCTGCTCCGGGTCGTCGGCGCAGAGCACCGCGAGCCCGGGCACCGCCGGCATCCGCTCGCACAGTCCCTGCTGCGTGACGAGCACCGGCACGCGCGAATCCTCCAGCACGTACCGCAGGCGCTCGGCGGGGTGCCCCGGGTCCATCGGCACGTACGCGCCCCCGGCCTTCATCACGCCCAGCATGGCGGCCACGAGCTCCAGGGAACGCTCCAGGCACAGCCCCACCCGCACCTCGGGCCCCACGCCCAGCCGGACCAGGTGGTGCGCCAGCCCGTTGGCCCGGAGGTCCAGCTGGCGGTAGGTGAGCGCTCGCCCGCGGCATTCGACGGCGACGACGTCGGGCGTCCTTTCCGCCTGGGCCTCGAAGAGCTGGTGTACGCAGCGCGTGGCGGGATACCGGGCGGACGTACGGTTCCACTCCAGGACCCGGCGGCGCTCCGCCGCCGTCATGAGGTCCAGCCGCGACACCCGCCGGCCGGGCTCACGGCCCGCCTGCTCCAGCACCCGTTCCAGGTGCTCGGCCATGCGCTTCGCGGTGCCGCGCTCGAAGAGGTCGGTGCTGTACTGCAGCCGTCCGGCCAGCCCCCCGGGATCCGTCTGCATGACCAGGCTCAGGTCGAACTTGGCGGCGGGCACCTCCACCTCCACGCCGCGCACCCGCAGCCCCGGCGCGCCTCCCTCGTCCGGGGGCGCGTCGTCCAGCTGGAAGAGCACCTGGAAGAGGGTGGAGTGGCTCAGGCTGCGCTCCGGCCGCAGCTCGGCCACCAGCCGCTCGAAGGGGAGGTCCTGGTGCTGCAGCGCCCCCAGCACCCGCTCGCGCACCCGCCGGACCACCTCGCGGATCGGCGGGTCGCCAGCCAGGCTCGTCCGCAGCACCAGGGTGTTCATGAACAGTCCCACGAGCCCCTCCACCTCGGGGCGGGTACGCCCGGCGACCGGGGTTCCCACCACCACGTCCTCCCCCGCCCCGTACCGTCCCAGCAGCACCTGGAACGCCGCCAGCACCACCATGAAAAGCGTGGCGCCCTCGGCCCTCGCCAGCTCCCGCATCCGCGCCAGCACGTCGAGCGGTGCCCGCACCGGCACCAGGCCGCCGCGAAGCGAGGGCACCGGGGGCCGCGGATGGTCGGCCGGGAGTTCCAGCAGCTCCGGCGCACCGGCCAGCACCTCCTTCCAGTACGCCAGCGGGCGTGCCAGGGCTTCGGCGCGGGCCTGCTCGCGCTGCCAGGCGGCGAAGTCGGCGTACTGCACCGCCGGCTCGGCCAGGGGCGACCCGCGGCCGTCGAGGTAGGCGCCGTACAGGGTCCACAGCTCGCGAAAGAGCACCTGCATGCTCCAGCCGTCGCCGACGATGTGGTGCACGCACACCAGCAGCACGTGCTCGCGCGGCGCCAGGCGCAGCAGCCGCGCGCGAAACAGCGGGCCCGCCGCGAGATCGAACGGCAGCGCCGCCTCGGCGGCGGTGAGGCTCGCCACCCGCTGCTCGCGGGCGGGCTCGTCCAGCGACGAAAGGTCGTCCACCGGCAGCGCCAGGCCCGCGAAAGGGCCGACCACCTGCACCGGCACCCCGTCGGCCTCCCGGAAGGTGGTGCGCAGCGCCTCGTGGCGGCGCACCACCTCGCCGAGGGCCCGCCGCAGCGCCGATTCGTCCATGGCGCCCGAAAGGCGCAGCGCCTCGGAGATGATGTAGGCGCTTCCGCCCTGCTGCAGGCGGTCGAGGAACCAGACCCGCTCCTGCGCGGACGAGAGCGGGGCCTCGGCGCCGGGGGGGCGGCGCGGGATGGGGGCCGCGCGGCTCTCTCCCCGGAGAATGGCCTGCAGCAGCGCCCGTTTGGCGGGGGACAGCTCCCCCGAGGGCTGCATGGTGTGCTCGGCCGCCACCTCAGCCTCCCCCGGCCGGCGTGAGCGCGAGCTGCTCGTCCTGCGGCTCGGGCATGGCGAGAACCCTTTCGTAGACGGCCCGTTCGATCCCGGCCGCCATCGCCTCGAGGCTGGTGGCGGAAAACACGGCGTGGATGGGCAGCTCCACGCCGAACGTGGCCTGCACCCGGCCGGCGAGCCGCATGGCCAGCAGCGAGTGCCCGCCCAGCGCGAAGAAGCCGTCGTCCGTACCCACCCGGTCCACCTGCAGCACCTCCGACCAGATGCCGGCCAGCACCTCTTCCACGGGCGTGCGGGGGGCCTGGTACTCCCGCGGCTCGCGTGCGTAGTCGGGCGCGGGGAACGACCGGGGGTCCAGCTTGCCGGTGGCGGACCGCGGCAGCTGGTCCAGGACGACGAACGCGGACGGGACCATGTGCCCGGGCAGGGTCCGTCCCACGTGCGCGCGCAGCTCGTCCGCGTCAACCACGCCCGCCACGTACGCCACCAGGCGCCGGTCGCCGGGCTCGTCCTCGCGCACCATGGCGACGCACCCGGTGACCGACGGGTGGCGCAGCAGCACCCCCTCGACCTCGCCCAGCTCGACCCGGTGGCCGCGCAGCTTCACCTGGCGGTCGGTGCGGCCCAGGATCATCAGGTTGCCGCCGTCGAGCCAGCGGGCCCGGTCTCCCGTGCGGTACATGCGCGCGCCGGCCCCGGCGAAGGGGTCGGGAACGAACTTCTCGGCGCTCAGCGCGGGGCGGCCGTGGTAGCCGCGGGCCACCCCCGCCCCACCGACGTGCAGCTCGCCGGGGACGCCCACGGGGACGGGCCGCAGGTCCGCGTCGAGGACGTAGAACTTCAGGTTGTGGATGGGCCCGCCCACGGGAACGGGGCCGTTGCGGTGGCGGCCGGGGGGCAGCGTGTAGGCCGAGCAGCCGACGACCGTTTCGGTTGGGCCGTACTCGTTCATCAGCCGCACTCCCGGCGCGTTCTCCTGCCAGAACACGGTGGGTTCGGCGGAAAGGAAGTCGGCCCCGATCACCAGCGTGTGGGCGGCGGCACGCGCCTGCTCGGCCGTGAGCAGGGGAGTGAGGAGCGACAGGTGCACGGGGGTGATCTTGACGAGGCCGAAACCCGGCCCGGCCCGCAGCGCCTCGGCCAGCGCCTCGACCGCGTTCTCCTCGGGGAGAAGGTGAACGGGGAGCCCGGCGAACAGGGGAAGGAGGTTGGTGATGGTGAGGTCGACGGCCATCGACGAGAAGACGGGGGACCCGTTTCCCCGGCGGGCGCCGTAGTGGCCGACCCCCCAATGGACGTAGTTGGCGACCCCCCGGTGGTGCATGGCAACCCCCTTGGGGCGCCCCGTGCTTCCCGAGGTATAGATGACGTACGCCAGGTTCTCGCTGGTGACGCCGCTCTCGGGCCGCGCCGCCGGCCCGGAGCCGATCCCCTCGCCCTCGGCGTCGACCACGACCACGCGGACCCCGGCGCCGACGGGGATGCGGTCGCGCAACCGCTGCTGCGTGAGCACCACCGACGCGGCCGCGTCGTCCATGACGTAGCCGATCCGCTCCGCCGGGTGCCCCGGATCGACCGGGACGTACGCGCCGCCCGCCTTCATCACCCCCAGCATGGCGGCCATCAGCTCCGGGCCGCGCTCCAGGCACAGGCCGACGCGTACCTCCGGCCCCACGCCCAGCCCGGCAAGGTGGTGCGCCAGGCGATTGGCGTGCTCGTCCAGCTCGCGATACGTCAGGCGGTCGCCGCCAAAGACCACCGCGGGCGCGTCCGGCGTCCGGTCGGCCTGGGCCTCGAACAGCTGGTGGATGCACACACCGCCGGGATATTCGGCGTCGGTGCGGTTCCACTCCTCGACGACCATCCGCCGCTCGTCATCGCCCATCATGCGGAGGGCCGAGAGCCGCGCCCCGGGAGCATCGGCGAGCTGCTCCAGCACCACTCCGACGTGGCGCTGGATCCGCTCGATCGTGGCTTCGTCGAAGCGGTTTCCGTCGTAGCTCAGCCCCAGCACCAGCTCCCGCCCGGGGACGACCATGAGGGAGAGCGGATAGGTGTTCCAGTCCACCCCGCGCGCCTCGGCCACCCGGAGCCGCGGGGCCGCCGGTTCCTCCGCGGCGCGCGCCGCCGGGAATTTCTCGAAGATGAAGTGGCTTTCGAAAAGCGGCGTACCGCGGGGCACCTCACTCCACCCCTGCACCTGCACCAGGGACGTGTATTCGAATTCACGGGCGGCGGCCTGGCCGCGCTGCACTTCGGCCAGCCAGGCGCCGGCCCGGGCGTGGCCGGGCACGCGCATGCGCACGGGGAGGGTGTTGATGAAGACCCCCGCCATCTCCTCGGCGCCGTCCAGCTCGGCCGGGCGGCTGGACACGGTGGTCCCGAAGACCACGTCGTCCTCGCCGGCGTACCGGGAAAGCACCAGTCCCCACGCACCTTGGGCAAGGGTGTTGAGCGTCACCTGCATGCCGCGGGCGGCTTCCTCCAGCCGCCGCGTAAGCCCGGCGGGGAGGACCGCCACGCGTTCCGCCGGGCGCATGGCGGCGCCGGGTTCCGCGGGCCGCGCCGAGGGGAGCGGCGTGGGCGAGGCGAAGCCGGCGAGCACGCCGCGCCAGTAGCACTCGGCCGCCCCTTCGTCCTGCCGGAGCACCCACGCCACGTAGTCGCGGTACGGCCGCACGCGGCCCAGCTCCACCACCTGCCCGGTGCGCCACCCCTCGTACAGTTGCGTCACCTCGCTCCACACCCGCGCGGCGGACCATCCGTCGGTGAGCAGGTGGTGCTGGCTCCACACCAGCCAGTGCGCGTCCGCGCCGACGCGCAGGAGGGCGCATCGCATCAGCGGCGGCTCGTCGAGCGCGTAGCCCCGCGCGTGGTCCGCGGCCAGGTACCTTTCCAGCGCCGCCTCCTGCTCGCCCGCGGAAAGCGGCGTCCAGTCTTCCTCGGTCCACGGAAGCTCGGCCCGGGTGTGCACCCGCTGCAGCGGACGCGGGAGGCCCTTCCACACGAACGAGGTGCGCAGGATGGAGTGCCGGGCCATCACCTCGGCCCAGGCGCGGCGAAGGAGGGGCACATCGAGGGTTCCCTCCAGCCGGTGCGCCAGCTGCACCTGGTACGCCTGGTCCCCGGCGCCGGAAAGGGCGTGGTACAGCATTCCCGCCTGCATGGGGGAGAGCGGGTACAGGTCTTCCAGGCCGCCCATCCCCGTCGGCAGCGCGTCGAGCTGTTCCTGCGTGAGTTCCGCGAGCGGAAAATCCGACGGGGTGAACCCGCCCGCGCCCTGCTCGCGGCAGTGCGCGACGGTCGCGCGCAGCGCCTCGAGGCAGGCCTCCGCCAGCCGCTCGACGGTTTCGCGCCGGTGCGTTCCCTCGGAGTACGTCCATTCCAGGCGCAGGCACCCGCCGAGCACCTGGCCGTTCACCTCCAGCAGGCAGCGCCGGCGGTTCAGCGGGCTCCACTCCCGCCCGCGCGCGCCACCGGCGAAGGCCAGCCGCGCGCCGGCCATGGGAGCCGAGTCGAACTGGCCCAGGTAGTTGAACACGACCTCCGGGTCCGCCTGGCCCGCGAGACGGGCGCGCAGTTCCGCGTCGGGACCCAGGTAGCGCAGCACGCCGTACCCGATTCCCCGCCGGGGGATGGCGCGCACCTGCTCCTTGACGCGCTTGAGCCGGTCGCCGGGGCCCGTGGCCCCGGAGGTGTCCAGCACCAGCGGGAAGACGGTGGTGAACCATCCGACGGTGCGGGTGAGGTCCACGCCGTCCGCGATCTCCTCCTCGCGCCCGTGCCCCTCCAGCGACAGGCGCACGCGCGGGCTTCCGGTCCACCGCCCCAGCGCGTCGCACAGCGCCGCGAGCAGGACGTCGCCCACCTGGGTGCGGTACGCCGCGGGCACTTCGTGCAGCAGGGCGCTCGTCTCGCCGGCGTCCAGCTGCACGGCCACGGAGCGCTCGCCGGCCACCGTTCCCCCGGCGGGGCCGTCCAGCGGCAGGGGGGCGATGCCGTCCGGCCCCTGCGCCAGCCAGTAGCCGGCCTCGGCCGCGGGGGCGCCGCCGGCCGCGTACGCCCGCAGCACGCCTGCCCACCGCGCGTACGAGGTGGTCCGGGGTCCCAGGTCTACCGGCTTTCCGGCCTTCAGCCGGGTGCACGCACGCTCCAGGTCGTCGCGCAGGACCCTCCAAGAGACGCCGTCCACCACGAGGTGGTGCAGCACGAGCAGCAGCACGCGTCCGCGAGCTCCTTCGTCGAAGAGCACGGCACGCCCCAGCGGGCCGTGCTCCAGGTGCAGGCCGGCCTGGCGTTCCGAGGCGGCTTCGTGGCGCGCGCGGTCCTGCTCGTCCTCGGAAAGGCCGGCGAGGTCCACGCGCTCCATCACGATCCCCGCGTCGTCCGCGTGCCACTGCTCCCACCCCGCGGCGGTTTCGCGGAAACGCAGGCGGAGCCCGTCGTGGTGGCGCACCACCTTGGCCAGTGCCGCATCCAGGTGGGCATCGCTTACCGCGGGATCCACCTTCAGGAGCACCGACTGGTTGAAGTGCCAGGGCTCGGGGTGGCCGGAGCCCAGGAAGAGCGCCTGGATGGGGGTGAGCGGGGCGGAGCCCTGCTCGCGCGCCTGGCCGGCGGGGCGGGCCGGCGCATCCAGCGGGCCCGCCGCCCGGGCGAGCGCCGCGACGCTCTGGTGCTCGAACAGGTGCCGCGGGCTGATCTGCAGCCCCGCCCGGCGAGCCCGGCTGGCGACCTGGATGGCGAGGATGCTGTCGCCCCCGATCTCGAAGAAGCCGTCGTCCACCCCGACCTGCTCCACCCCCAGCACCTCGGCCCAGATGCCCGCGAGCGCCACTTCCGCCGGCGTGCCGGGGGCCCGCCCCCCCTGACCCGTGGCGTACTCCGGCGCGGGGAGCGCCCGCCCGTCGAGCTTGCCGTTGGGCGTGAGCGGCAGGGCGTCGAGCGCGACGAACGCCGCGGGCACCATGTATTCGGGAAGGCTGCGCCGCAGGTGCGCGCGAAGGGTGTCGGCGTCCGCCGGGCCCACGACGTACGCGGCCAGCCGCACGCCGCCCCCGCCTTCGTCGCGGGGGACGACGGCGCAGTCCGCCACCCCCGGGTGGCGGCGCAGCACCGTCTCGATCTCGCCCGGCTCGATGCGGAAGCCGCGCACCTTGACCTGCGCGTCGCGGCGGCCCACGAAGTCGAGGGTGCCGTCGGCCAGCCAGCGCACCCGGTCGCCGGTGCGGTACAGGCGGCTCCCCGGGCGTGCGGCGAACGGGTCGGGGACGAACCGCTCGGCCGTGAGCGCCGGCCGCCCCAGGTAGCCGCGGGCCACCTGCGCGCCGCCCACGAACAGCTCGCCGGGAACGCCGACGGGCGCGGGGTGCAGCGCCGCGTCCAGCACGAACACGCGGCTGTTGTCGCCCGGCCGCCCGATGCACGGGGCGCGGTCGCCCTCGGCCTCCACCCGCGTGGAGGTGACGATGGCGGTGCACTCGGTGGGCCCGTAGTTGTTGGTGACGCCAAACGGAACGCCGGCTCCGGGCCGCACCCGCAGCCGGTCGGCGCCGGACACCATCCAGCGCAGCGCGCCCGCGGCTGGCCATTCGAGCGCCAGCAGCGGCTCGGTGAGGGAGACGGGCGTGGTGGCGAGCGTGGTTTCCCGGCGGACCATCCAGTCGCGGAGCGCGGGCGGATCGCCGCGGAGCCCGTCGGGCACCAGCTGCACCCGGGCACCGCACGCCAGCGGGGGCCAGATCTCCAGCACCGAGCCGTCGAAGCCCGCGCTGATCAGCTGCGCGCTCCGGTCGGCCGGGGTGATCCGCAGGGCGCGGCCGTGCCACGCGCACACGTTTGCCAGGGCCCCGTGCTCCACCGCCACGCCCTTGGGGGTGCCGGTGCTCCCGGAGGTGTAGATGACGTAGGCCAGGTTTCCGGCGGCCGCACGGAGCGGGGGTGGGCCGGCGGGGTGCCCCGCGAGCGCGTCGCCCGCCTCGTCCAGCGACACCACCCGCAGCCCCGGCGGAAGCGCCATGCCGGCGGGCGCCCCCCCGCGGGTGACCAGCACCGCCGCGGCGCTGTCGGCCAGCATGAAGCCGAGCCGGTCCGCGGGGTGCGCCGCGTCGAGCGGCACGTAGGCGCCTCCCGCCCGGAGCACCGCGAGCATCGACACCACCAGCTCCGGCCCGCGCTCCAGCAGCAGCCCCACGCGCACTTCCGGCCCCACGCCCAGCCCCGCCAGGTGGTGCGCCAGGCGGTTCGCCCGCTCGTTCAGCCCGCCCCGGGTCAGCACCCCGCCCTCCCATTCCAGCGCCACGGCGCCGGGCGCGAGCGCGGCCTGCTCCTGTACCTGCTGCTGGATGGAGGCGGGCGGGACGGCGGTTTCCGTCCGGTTCCATTCCTCCAGCACCCGGCGCCGTTCCTCCGGCCCGATCAGCGCCAGGTCGCGGAGGCGGGTGCCGGGATCGGCGGCCACCTGCTCCAGCAGCCGCTCGAAGAGGCCCAGCCACCGCTCTACGGTTTCGTGGTCGAAGAGGTCGGTGCTGTAGTCGCAGCGCACTTCCAGCTCGTCGTCGGTCTCGGTGATCCCCAGGTTCAGGTCTACCTTGGACCCGCCGCCGAAGTTGTCGTGGAACTCGGCCCGCAGGCCGCCCAGCGACGCCTCGCCCCGCGTGCGGTCCAGGTGCATGCCCACGGCGAACACCGGCGGGCGGCTGGGGTCGCGGCTGCGCAGCAGCGTGTCGACGAGGCGGGGAAAGGAGAAGGCCTGGTGCTCCAGGCCGCGCAGGAGCGCCCGCCGCACCGCCCGGGCATGCTCCAGGAACGACGACGCCCCGTCCACGCGGACGCGGAGGGGAAGGACGTTGATGCCGTACCCCACCATGTCGCGTGCGCCCGCCCGCCCCGCCTGCCCCGCCGCCGGGGTGCCCACCACGACATCGTCCTGCTCGGCGAGACGCGACAGCCACACGAAGCAGGCAGAGTACAGGGTGTTGAAAAGGGTGAACCCGTGCGGGCGTCCCGCCTGGGCCAGCCGCTCCACCAGTCCGCCGCGGAGGGTGCGGGTGAGGCGCTCGCCGCGGTAGCTGCGCGCCGGGGGGCGCGGCCGGTCGCCGGGCAGGTCCAGCACCGGCGCGCCGTCGGCGAACTGCTCCAGCCAGTACGCCAGCGCCGCGGAATCGTCGCCTACCGCCGCGACCTGGGACCGTACCGTCCCGGCGTGGTCGGAAACGGGCGGAAGACCGGCGGGGCGGCCGTCCCGGGCAGCCGTGTACAGGGTGTCCAGCTCCTTCCACAGCACGCCGAACGACCACCCGTCCAGCGCCGCGTGGTGCGAGTCGAACAGCAGCACGTGCTCGTCGTCGGCCACGGCCGCCAGGGCGAAGCGCACCAGCGGCCCGTGCTCCAGGTCGAACGGGCGCTGCACGGTGGCGCGCACCCACCGGGACACCCGGGCCTCCCGCTCGCCGGGCGGGGTGCCGCGGAAGTCCTCCACCGGCAGCTCCACCCGCAGCGAGGGGTGCACGAGTTGGGCGTCGCCATCCGGGGCGATGGTGATGCGCAGCGTGTCGTGCCGGTCCACCAGCCCCTGCAGCGCCACCGTCAGCGCGCCGGCGTCGAGCGCGCCGTGCAGGCGGATGGAGGTGGATTCGACGTAGGCGCGGTTGGCGTCGTCGCCCATCTGCGACTCGATCCAGAGCTGCCGCTGCCCCTCGGTCAGCGGCAGCACCCGCGGCTCCGCGCCGGCCGGCTCCCCGCCCTCCAGCGCCGGCGTGCCGGCGGCCGGCCCCGGGATGAAGCCCCCGCGCCGCATGGCCTCGGCCGAGGCGCGGATGGCCTGGAACACCTTCTCCAGGTCGTCGTCGCTGTGCGCGGTGGAAAGGAAGTACGTCCCGGTTTCGGGGATGACGTAGATCCCCTCGTGCACCAGGTGGTGGTTGAACAGGTCCGGGAACCGGATCTCGGGCCCGAAGAAGAAGCGGAAGCTGGAGCTGAAGTGCGCGGCCGTGATGGGGTAGCCCCCCGACTCGAAGAAGGCGTTGATGCGGTCCACCAGGCGCGTGGTGCGCTCTTCCAGCCGGTCGTACATGGCCGGGCCCCGCCGCCGGATCTCCTCGAGGATGGCGCAGGCGACCGCCATGGAAAGCGGGTGCTTGAAGTAGGCGCCGGCGAAGAGGGTGCGCTGCCCGGTGGGATACGAGTCGTCGCCGTAGTTCCACAGCCCGCCGTCGAACACGCTCATCACCTCGCGCGTCCCCGCCACCACGCCCATCGGCAGCCCGCCGGCCACGATCTTTCCGTACGTCACCAGGTCTGCGTCGATGCCGAAGAACGCCTGTGCCCCGCCCGCCCCCATGCGGAAGCCCGTGATCAGCTCGTCGAAGAGCAGCAGGGCGCCCGCTTCGCGCGTGATCCGCCGGAGCTCGCGGAGAAAGGCGAAGGGCTTCAGGTCCGGCCGGCGGCTCTGCACCGGCTCCACCAGCACCACCGCGATCTCGCCGGCGTGCCGCGCGAGCACCTCGAGCGACGACGGCTCGTCGAAGTCCAGCATCAGGACGTCGCCCAGCGGCAGGGCGGGAACGCCGGGGGCGCTGGGCCGCACCTCGCGGCGGTCTCCGGAAACGAACGGGCGGCCCACCACCGAGTCGGCCCAGCCGTGGTAGCTCCCGGAAAAGTACGCGATCCGGCTGCGGCCCGTGTACGCCCGGGCCGCGCGGATGGCGCCCATCACCGCCTCGGTGCCGGAGTTGCAGAACACGGCGCGCTCGTTTCCGCCCAGCTCGCAGACCAGCTCGGCGGCCCGCCCGGCGAGCAGCGACTGCGGCCCCAGCCCGTAGCCGCGCTCGATCTGCTCCTGCATGGCGCGGGTGACGAAGTCCGGCGCGTGGCCGAAGAGCCCGCACCCATACGCCATGCCGATGTCGACGTACTCGTTTCCGTCCGGGTCCCAGATGCGCGATCCGGCGGCCCGCTCGCCGGCGATGGGGTACAGGATCTCCTTCCAGGCACGGCGGAACCTGGCCGTCACCCGGCTGTCGGCCAACGGCAGGTGGTACCGCGCCTGGTGGGCCTTGGACGTCCGCGTGCGCTCCACGTACCGCGCCATGAAGCCGTCCAGGTACTCCTTCTGCCCGGCCGTCATGCCGGCGGGAGCCTCGGTGTTCAGCGGCTGGTAGGCCACGAAGGTTTCCGGCTGGATCTTCGCCCGCGGAGACTGCGGGACCGTGCGTGGGACCGGCGCGTCCAATCCCGCGCCCGCGGGTGGGACGGCTTCGCCGGCCACGACGCCGGGCGCGGGCGGAGCCGCGGCCTCGCCCCGCAGCGCGGCGAGCTGCTGGGACATGAGCTGAAAGTGCTGCGCGCTCTGCTGCGCCAGGAACTCGTACTGCCGCGCGATCAGCTGCTCCAGCGGGCCCTGCCCGCCGCTTTCGCCTGCGGCCGGGAGCGCGGGCGCGCCCGGCGGCGGGTAGAAGGCGGGCGGGGCGGGAACCGCGGAGGGCCCCTGCGGGCGCGGCGCGGCGGACGCGTCAGGGGCCGGCGCGGGGCGCGGATGCACCTCCGCCGCCGGACCGGGGGTGCCCTCCAGCACCACCTCTGCCGGCAACGCCCGGTCCAGGTGTGCCGCCAAGGCTCCCAAGGTGGTGATCTCTTCCAGCAGCTCAACCAGGGAAACCCGCACGCCGATCCGCTTTTCGATCGTCTGGATCGCCTGCAGCAGCAGGAGCGAGTCGAACCCGGCCTGGAAGAAGTCGGTGCCGGTGTCGACGTGCCGCTCCTCGATCCCGGTCATCTCCGCGGTCAGCGCGGTCAGCCGCTGCAGGATCACCTGGCGCCGGGGGGACGATTCGGCGCGCTCCGCCGCGGCGGGCAGGTTCTCCATCGTGTGCGGACCTTTCTCGTGGGATGTGGTGGCAACCTGCTCCGTTCGTCCCGCCACGGCCGCGGCGGGCGTGTCCACCCAGTACCGGCGCCGCTCGAACGGGTAGCCCGGCAGCG
The DNA here is from genome assembly GCF_036388275.1 of Longimicrobium sp. NCBI lineage: Bacteria > Pseudomonadati > Gemmatimonadota > Longimicrobiia > Longimicrobiales > Longimicrobiaceae > Longimicrobium > Longimicrobium sp. The sequence goes on along the minus strand of NZ_DASVSF010000089.1, from coordinate 177,525 downwards.
GGACGCGGTGCCGCCGCTCGCCACGGCTGAACGCCTTCCAGTCCACCCCCACCCCCGCCGCCCACAACCCGGCCAGGGTGTCGAGCAGAAAGCGGAGGTCCGGCACCTGGTTGTGCTGGTGCCGGAGAGAGCTGAGCACGGCCTGCCGCTCGCCTCCCGCCGGGTGCTGCATGGCCCAGGCGCCCAGGGTCTGCCCCGGCCCCGCCTCCAGCAGCACCCACCCCGGCTCGCCGCGCAGCGTGGCCACGCCGTCGGCGAAGCGCACCGTGTGAGACAGGTGCCGCGCCCAGTACGCCGGCGAGCGGGCGGCCTGGTCGGTGATCCAGGTGCCCGTGACGTTGGAGACGAAGGGGATTTCCGGCGCGCGCAGCTCGAACCCCGCGAGCAGCCGCTCCAGCCCGTCGGCCACCTGCTCCATGGCGCGCGAATGGAAGGCGTGCCGGGCCGGGAGGCGCCGGCTGACGATCTCCCGCCCGGCCAGCGCGGCCTCGAACGCCTCGATCTCGCCGGGCGGGCCCGCCACCACGCAGCTTTCCGGGGTGTTGACGGCGGCCACGTCCAGCGCGGCGGGAAGGATCTCCCGGAGCGCGGCTTCGCCCAAGGGCACGGCGAGCATGGCGCCCGGCGGAAGCGCGTCGATGAGCCGGGCCCGCAGCGCCACCAGCCGCAGTGCGTCCTCCAGGCGCAGCACCCCGGCCACGCAGGCCGCCACGTACTCGCCCAGCGAGTGGCCGATCAGGGCGCGGGGGTGCACGCCCCAGCTCATCCACAGCGTCGCGAGGGCGTACTCGACGACGAACATCGCGGGCTGGGCAAAGCGCGTCTCATCGAGCCGCGGGCCCTCGTCGCCCTCGTCGCCTCCCCGCCCCAGCAGGCGCCGCAGGTTCCATCCTCCACCCCGTTCCGCCCCGCCCCCGCCTTCGCCGCCAGGGGTGAACATCACCTCGCGCAGGTCGCTGCCCACAACGGGCAGCAGCAGCTCGCAGCAGGTATCCACCGCCTCGCGGTAGGCGGGCTCGGCCTCGTACAGCCCCCGCCCCATGTCCACGTGCTGCGTGCCCACGCCGGGGAACATGAGGGCCACCGGCCGGTCGGTGCGGGGAATGGCGGCGGTGGCGCGGACCGCGGCGTCGCGCAGCCGCGCCGCGCCATCCCCGGCGTCGGCGCACACCACGGCCAGGCGGTGCTCCAGCTCCCGCCGCCCCCGCTGCAGGGTGAACGCGGCGTCGGCGAGGGGCGGCCCCTTGCGTTCCAGGAAGTCCGCCAGGTCCAGGGCGGCCCGCGCCAGCGCCTCGGGGGTGCGGGCGGACAGGGGCAGGAGCTGCAGCGGGCGCGACGGGCCGGAAGGCTCCCGGGGCGGGGCCTCCTCCAGCACGGCGTGCGCGTTGGTGCCGCCAATGCCGAACGAACTGACGCCGGCGCGGCGCGGGGTTGCGTTGCGCTCCCAGGGACGCAGCTCGGTGTTGACGAACATGTGCCCGCCGGATGCGTGGATCTCCGGGTTGGGCACGGCGCAGTTCAGCGACGGCGGGATTTCGCGGTGCTCCAGCGCCAGCACGGTCTTGATCAGCCCCGTCACTCCCGCCGCCGTGTCGAGGTGCCCCACGTTGGGCTTGACGGAGCCGATGGCGCAGGGACGGCTTCCCCCGCCCCGCGCCAGGACCTCGGCCAGCGCCTTGAGTTCGATCGCGTCGCCCAGCGGGGTGCCGGTGCCGTGCGTCTCCACGTATTGCAGGGTGGCGGGGTCCACCCCCGCCACCGACAGCGCCTCGGAAACCACCCCGGCCTGGCCGGCCACGCTGGGCGCCGTGTAGCCCACCTTCTGGGCGCCGTCGTTGTTGATGGCCGATCCGCGGATGACCGCGTGCACGGTGTCGCCGTCGGCCAGCGCCTGGTCCAGCCGCTTGAGCGCCACCATCCCCGCCCCGCTGCCGCCTACGGATCCCGCGGCTCCGGCGTCGAGGGCCCGGCAGTGCCCGTCGGGCGAACCGATCCCGTCGGGGGTGTAGAAGTAGCCGCGCCGCTGCGGCACGCCGATGGAAACGCCGCCGGCCAGCGCGATGTCGCACTCACCGTTGATGAGGCTCTGGCAGGCCAGGTGCACGGCTACCAGCGAGGTGGAGCAGGCCGTCTGCACGGCCAGCGCGGGGCCGCGCAGGTTCAGCCGGTACGAGATGCCGGCCGCAAGCTGGTCCTTCTCGTTCCACAGGCTCACCCGCAGAGGCCCCACCGCCGCCACCACCTCGGGGTTGGATTCCACCTGCTTCTGGTAGGTGGTGGTGCCGGACCCCGCGAACACGCCGATGGGGCCGTCCGGCCGCGCCGGGTCGTAGCCGGCGTGCTCCAGGGCCGACCACGCGCACTCCAGCAGCACGCGGTGCTGCGGGTCCAGCACCTGGGCGTCGCGCGGCGTCAGGCCGAAGAGCGCCGCGTCGATCTCGTCGGCGCCGCGCAGCACGCCACGCGCCCGCACGTAGCCCGGGTGGTCCAGGACGGCCGGGGACACCCCCTCGGCCTCCTGCTCCTCGCGGGTGAAGAAGGTGATGCACTCCACCCCTTCGCGGAGGTTGCTCCAGAACGCGTCGATGTCGCCCGCGCCGGGAAAGCGCCCCGCCATGCCCACGACCGCTACTTCCAGCCCGGTCCGCTCGCCTTCGAGGTGCTCTGCCATGCCCGTGGGGAATCCAGGGTGATCGGTCTCGTTCCGCATCGGGCTATCGGCCCCGGCGGGTGCGAGCTTCCAGGCGCCGGTCGCGCGCGGCGTGCCGCACCTCGCCCCGGTGCTCGCCCTGCTCCGCCGCGCCCGTGTGCGCCCGCCCCTGCAGCCGCGCGGCGAGGGCACGCACGGTGGGGTACTGGAACAGCTCCACCACGGGCACGTTCGCGCACAGGTCCGCCTCCAGGCGCGCCTGGAGGCGGACGAGCAGGAGGGAGTGGCCCCCCAGGTCGAAGAAGCTGTCCTCCACGCCCACCGCGTCCACCCCCAGGAGGTCCTCCCAGATGGCCGTGATGCGCCCCTCCAGCTCTGTTCCAGGCCGCCGGCCGGCGCCTTCGCCCGGCGCGGCGGGCGCGGGGAGCGCGCCGCGGTCCAGCTTGCCGTTGCGCGTCAGCGGAAGCGCATCCAGGGCCACGAACGCTCCGGGCACCATGTAGTCGGGGAGGCGCGCCCGGAGGTGGGCGCGCAGCTCGTCGGCGTTGGCCTCGCCCGCCACGTACGCCACCAGCCGGTGGTCGCCCGGCGCGTACGCCCGCGCCACCACGGCGCACTCGCGCACCCGCGGGTGGCCGCGCAGCACCGCCTCGATCTCGCCGGGCTCCAGGCGAAAGCCACGCACCTTTACCTGCTCGTCCAGGCGGCCCAGGTACTCGAGCGTGCCATCCGGCCGCCACCGGGCCCGGTCGCCCGTGCGGTACAGCCGCGCGCCTGCCCGGCCACCGAACGGCTCCGGGACGAACCGCTCGGCCGTGAGCCCCGGCCGCCCCGGGTAGCCGCGCGCCACCTGCACGCCGCCCAGGTACAGCTCGCCGGGAATGCCCACCGGCGCCGGCCGCATCCCACCGTCCAGCACGTACGCGCGCGTGTTGGGCAGGGGAGCGCCGATGGGCACCGCCTGGCACGGGTCGTCCTCCGCGCCCGACGCGTCCCAGAGGGTGGCGCCCACGGTGGCCTCGGTGGGCCCGTAGCTGTTCAGCATGCGCACCCGCCTGCCTGCCGCGCGGCGGAACGCCTGCACCGACGCCGCGAGCAGGCGCTCGCCCCCCGTGACCACCAGCCGCACGTGCTCCAGGCCGCCGGCGTCCGCCTCCAGGTGGGGAAGGAGCGAGTGCAGCACGGCGGTCGGCAGGTCCAGCACGGTCAGACGGTCGTGGCGGCAGGCCTCCCAGAACGCCCGCGGCTCCACCAGTGCCTGGCCCGCGCGCAGCACGAGGGTGGCGCCGGAAAGGAGGGTCGCGAACACCTCCTCGGCCGCCGGGTCGAAGCTGAGCGAGTGGAACTGGAGCACGCGGTCGCCGGGGACCAGCGCGTATTCGCGCGCGGCGTGCACGACGTAGTTGGCCAGCGCGCGGTGCTCGACCGCCACGCCCTTGGGGGTGCCCGTGCTTCCGGAGGTGTAGATGACGTAGGCCAGCGCGTCCGGCCGCACCGGGCGACCGGGGCTGGCCGGGGACTCGGCCGCGATGGCGGCCCGCGCACCGTCCACGCACACCACCCGCACGCCGGCCGGCGCCGGAACGGCGGCCCGCACCCGCTCCTGGGTCAGCAGCACGGCCGCGCCCGAGTCGGCCAGCATGAAGGCCAGCCGCTCGGCGGGATACGCCGGGTCCAGCGGCACGTAGGCACCTCCCGCCCGCAGCACGCCCAGCATGCCGACGACCATCTCCGGGCCCCGCTCCAGGCAGAGCCCCACCCGCACCTCGGGGCCCACGCCCAGGCGCACCAGGTGATTGGCCAGCCGATTGGCCCGCGCGTCCAGCTCACGGTAGGTGATCGGCGCGCCGCCGAAGACGAGCGCGGCGGCATCCGGCGCCTGCTTCGCCCGCGCCGCGATCAACTGGTGGACGCAATCGTCCGGAACCCGCGCCGCCGTCTGGTTCCAGGCTTCCAGCACCTGCCGCCGCTCCGTCGCGTCGGACAGCTCCAGCCGCGAAACCGGTGTTACGGGCCCGGTGGCGGCCTGCTCCAGCACCCGCCGCAGCTGGTCGGCCATGCGCAGGATGGTGCCGCGCTCGAACAGGTCGGTGCTGTATTCCAGGTTGGCCTGAAAGCGGCTGCCGTCCACGCCGAAGCCCACCGACAGGTCGAACTTGGTGGTTCCGCCGTGCGTTCCCAGGCGTGCCATCCGCAGCCCGGGAAGCCCGGCGGGCGCGCCGTCGGCCTCGTCGAGCGCGAACATCACCTGGAACAGCGCGGAATGGCTCAGCGACCGCTCCGGCTTGAGCTCCTCCACCAGCCGCTCGAAGGGCACCTCCTGGTGCTCGTAGGCGCCCAGCGTGGTTTCGCGCACGCGCCGCAGCACCTCGCGAAAGGAGGGATCGCCCGTGAGGCCGGTGCGCAGCACCAGGGTGTTGACGAAGAAGCCGATCAGCCCCTCGGTTTCGCGGCGGGTGCGCCCCGCGATGGGAACGCCCACCACCACGTCGCTGGTCCCCGCGTAGCGCGAAAGCACCACCTTGCAGGCGGCCAGGAGCACCATGAAGAGCGTGGCCCCCTCGCCCTGGCCCAGCGCGCGCAGCCGCTCCAGCAACCCGTCGGGAAGGGTGACGAGCTCCAGCGCGCCGCGGTACGTCTGCACCGCGGGACGGGGGCGGTCCGTCGGCAGCTCCAGCAGGGCGGGCGCCCCGGCCATCCGCTCGCGCCAGTACGCCAGCTGGCGCTCCAGCGCATCGCCCCGAAGGTGCATCCGCTGCCACGCCGCGTAGTCGGCGTACTGCACCGGAAGCTCCGGAAGCGCCGGCTCCCCGCCCCCGGCGCACGCGCCGTACAGCGCCGCCAGCTCGCGCAGCAGCACACCGATGCTCCAGCCGTCGCTGATGACGTGGTGAATGCCCATCAGCAGCACGTGCTCACCCGCCTCCAGCCGAAGCAGCCGGGCGCGGAAGAGCGGCCCCGTGCCCAGGTCGAAGGGACGCGCCATCTCGTCCGCGGACCGGCGGCGGACCTCCGCTTCGCGGCCGGCCGCCTCCAGGCCGGCAAGGTCATCCACGGGAAGCGCGAAGCCGTCGTACGGGGCGATCACCTGTACGGGCGCGCCGTCCACCTGGGGAAGCGCCGTCCGCAGGACCTCGTGGCGGCGCACGATCTCTCCCAGCGCCCGCCGTAGGGCAGGCACGTGCAGTTCCCCCGACAGCCGCCGCGCGACGAGCACGTTGTACAGGGAGCTGCCGGGATCCATGCGGTCCAGGAACCAGAGCCGCTCCTGGGCGAAGGAGAGCGGCAGGGCTCGTCCTCGCTCCACCGGCACGATGGGCGGCAGCGGCGGCTGCCCCGCGCGCCGCATCTCCTCCACCCGTTCGCCCAGCTCCGCGACCGTGGGCCCCTCGAAGAGCGCCCGGAGCGGCACCTCGACGCCAAACACGTCGCGCACCCGCGACACCACGCGCGTGGCCAGCAGCGAGTGCCCGCCCAGCTCGAAGAAGTTCTCGTCCGCGCCGACGCGCTCCACCCGCAGCACCTCGGCCCAGACCCCCGCCAGCACTTCCTCGACGGGTGTGCGCGGCGCCAGGTACGCGGTTCCCTCCTCGATCGCGGCTCCCCCGGGCGCGGGGAGCGCGCCGCGGTCCAGCTTGCCGTTGGCGGTCAGGGGAATGCGTTCGATGGACACGAACGACGCGGGCACCATGTACTCGGGAAGCGCCTTCTTCAGGGCGTCGCGAAGCGCGGACGCCGCCGGCGGCCCGCCCGCGGGAACGACGTACGCCACCAGCGCCGCCTCGTCGCCTTCGCCGCGCACCACCACCAAGCACTCGCGGACGGCACCGCCTGCGCGGATGGCCGCCTCGACCTCGCCCGGCTCGATACGGAAACCGCGGAGCTTGACCTGCCGGTCGGTGCGCCCCAGGTACTCCAGCGTGCCATCCGCGCGCCACCGCACCCGGTCCCCCGTCCGGTAGAGCCGCGCCCCCGGCTCGCCGCCGAGGGGGTCGGGGACGAAGCGCTCCGCCGTCTGCGCCGCGCGTCCCTGGTAGCCACGCGCCACCCCCGCCCCGCCGATCAGCACCTCACCGGGAATGCCCACCGGCTGCGGCGTCCCGCGCACGTCGCATACGTACAGGCGCACGTTCCCCAGCGGGCGGCCGAGTGGGTGCCCATCGATGCCGCCACCCGCCGGAACGGGATGCGCGGACGCGAGGATCGTCCCCTCCGTCGGCCCGTAGAGGACGTGCGTCTCCGCGCCAGGGAACGCCGCCGCCATCTCCGCCAGCAGGTCAGCCGGAACCCGGTCTCCACCCACGAAGGCGCGGCGCAGGCGGGCGAGGCGGGGCGTCTCCCGCTCGACGCGGACGATCTCGCGCATCAGCGCGGGGACGGCGTGCAGGAGCGTGGCGTCCGCCGTCTCCTCCAGCAGCGCTTTGACATCCAGCACCCGCTCGCGTGGAACCAGCCGGACCGCGGCCCCGGAGGTGAGGGGAAGGAGCGCCTCGAAGAGCCAGATGTCGAAGGCGTGGCTCGCCAGCGCGGGCATCACGTCCCCCGCGCCGACTCCGAATGCCTCCCGCGTGGCCGCAAGCAGGTTCGCCAGCGAGCCGTGCTGCACCAGCACCCCCTTGGGACGCCCGGTGGAGCCGGAGGTGTGGATGACGTAGGCGAGGCTCTGAGCGGAGATCTCCCCCCCGGACGAATCCGCGTGCTCACCGGAGCTCTCGTCCGGGGAGACGTCTTCCATCCGGACGACGGCCGCCGCGTGCTCCGGGAGCGCGTCCGCCGCGCCGTCCGTCGCCACGATGACGGAGAGCGCCGTGTCGGCCACGATCCACGCCAGCCGCTCGGCCGGGTACGCGGGATCGAGCGGGACGTAGGCGCCGCCCGCCTTCCAAATCCCGAGGACGCCCGCCAGCAGCTCCGGCGTCCGTTCGACACAGAGCCCGACCGGCGTCTCGGGGCCCACCCCCAGCGTCCGCAGGCGGCGGGCGAGGGCGGACGCGCGCCGGTCCAGCGCGCCATAGCTCACGGCGTCGGCCGCGTGAAGGAGCGCGGCGGCGGCGGGCGTCCTCCGGGCGTGCTCGGCGAAAAGGAGGTGGACGGGGGGCGAAGGATAGTCGCGCGCCGTGTCGTTCCACCCCGCGAGCACCTGCGCGCGCTCCGCCTCGTCCGCCAGCTCCAGCTCCGAAATGCGGACGTCCGCGTTTTCCGCGACCTCCTCCAGCACGCGCCGGAAGTGCGCGAGCATCCGCGCGGCCGACGCAGGGTCGAAGAGGTCGGTCGCGTAGGAGAGGACGCCGCCCAGGGCCCCATCGGCGCCGTTCGCCAGCGCCAGCCCCAGGTCGAACTTGGCCGTGTCCCGCCCGGCGTCCATCGGCTCGGCCCGCACCCCCGGCAATGCGGGGGCGCGCTCCGCCTGTTCCGCCAGCGTGAACATCACCTGGAAGAGGGGAGAGTGGCTGGTGCTTCGGTCCGGCTGGAGCGCCTCCACCAGCCGTTCGAACGGCACGTCCTGGTGCTCGTACGCGCCAAGCGTCTCGTTGCGCACACGCCGAAGCACCTCGCGGAAGGACGGATCGCCCGAGAGGTCCGTCCGCAGCACCAGCGTGTTGACGAAGAAGCCGACCAGCTCCTCCACCTCGCGCCGCGTGCGCCCGACCACCGGGCTGCCCACCACCACGTCCTCGCTCCCGGCGTACCGGCCCAGGAGCACCTGGAACGCCGCAAGCAGCACCATGAACGGCGTCGCCCCCTCGCTCCGCCCCAACGTCCGCAGCCGCTCCGCCAGGATCGGGGAAAGTTCGAGCCGCTCGTGTGCCCCCCGGAACGACTGCACGCCGGGACGCGGCCGGTCGGTGGGGAGCGCCAGGAGCGGGGGCGCGCCCGCCAGCCGCTCGCGCCAGTAGGCGAGCTGCCCCGTGAGCACGTCGCCGCCCAGCTGCTTCCCCTCCCACACCGCGTAGTCCGCGTACTGCACCGCCAGCTCGGCCAGGGGCGATTCGCGCCCATCCCGGTACGCGGTGTAGAGCGCCGACAGCTCGCGGAAGAGCACGCCCGTGCTCCACCCATCGGTGACCACGTGGTGAAGGCAGAGGAGGAAGACGTGCTCCTCCGCCGACAGCCGGAGAAGCATCGCGCGGAAGAGCGGGCCCGCGGCGAGGTCGAACGGGCGCGCGGCTTCCTCCACCACGCGCCGGCGCGTCTCCGCCTGGCGCGCCTGCTCATTCAGCGCCGACAGGTCCTCCACCGGGAGCGCGAAGCCGCCGAACCGGGCGATCACCTGCACCGGGGCCCCGTCCCGCTCCGGGAAGACCGTCCGGAGCGACTCGTGGCGGCGAACGACCTCCCCCAGCGCCCGCTCCAGCGCCGGGACGTCCAGCGGGCCGGAGAGGCGGAACGCCGTGGGGTGGTTGTAGACCCCGCTCTCCGGCTGGAGCCGGTCCAGGAACCAGAGCCGTTTCTGGGCGAAGGAGAGCGGGAGCGCCCCGGCGCGCTCCACCGGCACCACAGGGGGGAGCGGCGGGCGCCCCTCGCGCCTGATCTCCTCCACCCGGCCGGCAAGCTCCGCGATGGTGGGCCCCTCGAAGAGCGCGCGAAGCGGCATCTCGACGCCGAACACCTCGCGCACCCGCGACACCACGCGCGTGGCCAGCAGCGAGTGCCCGCCCAGCTCGAAGAAGTTCTCGTCCGCGCCCACGCGCTCCGCCCGCAGCACCTCGGCCCAGATCCCCGCCAGCACCTCTTCGACGGGGGTGCGCGGCGCCAGGTACGCGGCACCCTCTTCTCCCCCTGCTCCACCGGGCGCGGGGAGCGCGCCGCGGTCCAGCTTGCCGTTGGCGGTCAGGGGAATGCGTTCGATGGACACGAACGCGGCCGGGACCATGTACTCGGGAAGCGCCTTCTTCAGCGCGTCGCGGAGGACGGATGCCGACGGCGGCTCGCCCGCGGGAACGACGTACGCCACCAGCGCCGCCTCGTCGCCCTCGCCCCGCACCACCACCGCCGCCGCCTCCACGCCCGGCTGGGCCAGCAGCACCGACTGGATCTCGCCCAGCTCGATGCGGTGCCCCCGGATCTTCACCTGCTGATCGATGCGCCCCAGGTACTCCAGGGTGCCGTCGGCCCGCCACCGCGCCAGGTCGCCCGAGCGGTACAGCCGCGACCCCGCCCCGCCCGCGAACGGGTCGGGGACGAAGCGCTGCGCCGTCAGCCCCGGCCGGCCCAGGTAGCCCCGCGCCAGCCCCGCCCCGCCCACGTGCAGCTCGCCCGGCACCCCCGTGGGCGCCGGGTTGCCCCTCGCGTCCAGCACGTACGCCCGCAGGTCGGGAATGGGCACGCCCACGCCGCTGCCCACCGCGTCGCGTCGCAGCTCCGCGCCGGTGACCGTGTGCCAGGTCACGTGCACGGTGGTTTCGGTGATCCCGTACATGTTCACCAGCCGGGGGCGCCGGGGACCATAGCGGTCCAGCCACCCGCGCAGCGACTCGTACGAGAGCGCCTCGCCGCCGAACACCACCGTGCGCAGCCGCTCCAGCGGCTGGGCCGACTCCTCGTCCGCGCGCGCCAGGGCGCGGAAGGCGGAGGGTGTCTGGCTGAGCACCGTCACCCGCTCCGTCGCCAGCAGCGCGCGGAACGCCACCGGGTCGCGGCTGACGTCGAACGGCACCACCACCAGCCGCCCGCCGTGCAGCAGCGCGCCCCAGATCTCCCAGACGGAAAAGTCGAAGGCGTACGAGTGGAAGAGCGTCCACGCGTCCCCGTCCCCGAACCCGAAGGACTCGGCCGTCGCATCGAACAGGCGCAGCACGTTTCCGTGCGTTACGCCCACGCCCTTGGGGCGGCCGGTGCTGCCGGAGGTGTAGATGACGTAGGCGAGGTTTTCGGGAGCAACGGTGACGCCCGGGTCGTCCGGGATCTCGTCCGCGGGGACGTCTTCGAGCGAGAGGACGTCGATTCCCTCCGCCAGGACGCGGTCGCGCAACGCGGCTTGGGCGAGGAGGACGCGGATCCCCGCGTCTTCCGCCATGAAGGCCAGCCGCTCGGCCGGGTACGCCGGGTCCAGCGGCACGTACGCGCCGCCCGCCTTGAGTATCGCCAGCACGCCGGCGACCAGGTCCAGCGAGCGCCCGGCGCACAGCCCCACCCGCGACTCCGGGCCCACCCCCAGCGCGCGAAGCCGGCGGGCGAGACGGTTGGCCCGCGCGTTCAGCTGCCCGTAGCTCAGCGAGTCGCCCCCGCAGGTGAGCGCCACCGCATTCGGAGCCGCCTGGGCCCGGCGCTCGAAGCGCTCGTGGAGGCTCCCCGAAACCGGCAACGACGCGCCTGACCCGCTCCACCTCGAGACCAGTTCTTCCCGCTCCGCGGCCCCGAGCATCGGCAGGGCGGACACGGGCGTCGCGGGATCGGACGCCGCGGCTTCGAGCAGCGCCGCCAGGTGCCCCGCCATCCGGACGATCGTCGCCCCGTGGAACAGGTCGCTCGCGTACTCCAGCATCCCCTCCATCCCCCCGTCGCGCCGGGTGAAGAAGAGGGAGAGATCGAACTTGGAGGTGGCCACTTCCACCGGCACCACCTCGGCCGCGAGCCCCGGCAACCGGGGGGCGTCTCCGGGAAGGACGGCGAAGAAGGCCTGGAAGACGGGGTTGTGGCCCAGGCTGCGCTCCGGCCGCAGCTCGTCGAGGAGCTTTTCGAAGGGCACCTCCTGGTGCTCGTACGCGCCCAGCGCCGCCTCGCGCACGCGCCGCAGCACCTCGCGAAAGCATGGCTCGCCTGAAAGATCGGTGCGCACCACCAGCGTGTTGGTGAAGAAGCCGATCAGCTCCTCCACCTCGCGGCCTCGCCGGCCGGCGCTGGAGCTTCCGACGACGATGTCGCCGGTGCCCGCGTAGCGGGACAGCAGAACCTGGAAGCCGGCCAGGAGCACCATGTAGGGCGTGGCGCCCTCGCTTCTCCCCAGCGCGTCCAGCCGCTCCGCGAGCCCGTCCGGGAGGGCGAACCGCTCGCGCGCGCCCCGGTACGTCTGCACCGCGGGACGCAGGCGGTCGGTGGGCAGCTCCAGCAGGGCGGGCGCCCCCGCCATCCGCTCGCGCCAGTACGCCAGCTGCCGCTCCAGCGCCTCGCCCCTCAGCTGCTCGCGCTGCCACACCGCGAAGTCACCGTACTGCACCGCGAGCGGGGGAAGCCCCGGATCCCGGCCCCGGGCGTACGCAGAGTACAGGGTGGACAGTTCGCGGAAGAGCACGTCCCGGCTCCACCCGTCGGTGACGATGTGGTGCATGCACAGCAGGAGCAGGTGCTCCCCAGCACGCAGCCGCAGCAGCGTGGCCCGGAAGAGCGGCCCGGACGACAGGTCGAACGGGCGGGCGGCGTCCGCGGCGGCGCGCCGCATCGCCTCCGCCTCGCCCGTCCCGGAAAGGTCGTCCACGGGCAGGGCGAAGCCGCCGAATGGCGCCACAACCTGGACCGGTTCCCCGTCCACCTCGACGAAGGTCGTCCTCAACGCATGGTGGCGCATTACAATCGCACCCAGCGCCCGCTCCAGCGCGGGAACGTCGAGTTCGCCTCGCAGCCGCACCCCCGTGGGAAGGTTGTAGGCAACGCTCCCCGGCTGCAGCCGGTCCAGGAACCAGAGCCGTTCCTGGGCAAAGGAGAGCGGCAGGTGTCGGCCATCGCCGGCCGGTACGACGGGCGGCGGCACCGGGCGCCCGTCGCGCCTCGCCTCCTCCACCCGCTCGGCCAGTTCGAGCACCGTGGGAGTTTCGAAGAGCGCACGGAGCGGCATCTCGACGCCGAACGCCTGCCGCATCCGCGACACCACCTGCATGGCCGCCAGCGAATGCCCCCCCAGGGCCGGGAAGGAGTCGTCGGCCCCCACGCGATCCACCTGCAGCACCTCGGCCCAGATCCCCGCCAGCACCTCCTGGACGGGTGTCCGCGGCGCCGCGCGGCCCTCGCCGGCGCGGGCGGGCGCAGGCAGGGCGCGGCGGTCCACCTTTCCGGTGGGGGACAGCGGCAGCCGCGCCAGGAGCACGAAGGCGTCGGGAACCATGTAGAACGGAAGCGCCTGGCGCAGGTGGGTCCGGAGCGCCGCCACCTCCGCGTCGGCCACCGCGTACGCCACGAGCCGCTTTCCGCCCGCGCCGTCGTCCAGTGCCACGACCGCGCATTCCCGCACGGCGGCGTGGCGCCCCAGCTCCGCCTCGATCTCGCCGGGCTCCACGCGGAACCCGCGGATCTTTACCTGGTCGTCCAGGCGGCCCAGGAGGTCCAGTCCGCCCCCGTCCAGCCGCCGCACCCGGTCGCCCGTGCGGTACACGCGCGCGCCGGGCTCCGCGCCGGAGAGGTCCGGCACGAAGCGCTCGGCCGTGAGCGCGGGCCGCCCCAGGTACCCGCGGGCCAGCGCCACGCCGCCCAGGCACAGCTCGCCGGGAACACCCTCGGGCACCGGGCGCAGCCGCGCGTCGAGCACCAGCACCCGCCGCCCGGCCAGCGCCGCCCCCACGGGAACGCGCGGCAAGGCCGCGTCCCCGGCGGCGGTCCGGTGCAGCGTCGCGGTGACCACGCCTTCGGTGGGCCCGTAGCCGTTCAGGAGCGGCGCGTGGCCCGGGGCGGCGTGCCACGCCGCCACCGAGGCCGGCCGCAGGGCCTCGCCCCCCACCAGCGCGAGCCGCACCCCTGCCCGTACGCGCGCCAGCGCCGCCTCGTCGGCCGCGAGGGTGTGCCAGTACGCCGTCGGGGGGTTCACTACCGTCACGCCCAGCCGCTCGACCGCCCCGGCGAACTCGGACGCCGTCCACACCTCCGCGCCGCGGAACCCGACGGAGGCCCCCACCATCAGAGGGGCGAGCATCTGCTCGATGGAGGGGTCGAAGGAGATGGCCGCGAAGGCCAGCACCCGGTCGCCCGGCACCAGGCCATACGCGGCGGCCGCGGCCGACAGGTGGGCGGCCGCGGCGCGGTGGCTGACCACCACGCCCTTGGGGCCGCCGGTGGAACCCGAGGTGTAGAGGATGTAGGCAGCCGCCTCGGGGTGCGTGGCGTCCGCCGGGGGGGCGTCGGGCTCGGCGGCCAGGCTGGGGTCGTCCACGCGCAGCACCGGCGGACCCCCGCCAGGGAGCCCTCCGGCCAGCGCGCCGTCCGCCAGCACCGCCGACACCGCCGCGTCGCGCAGCACGAAGGCGATCCGTTCCGCCGGAAGGCCGGGGTCCAGCGGCACGTAGGCACCGCCGGCCTTGAGCACGGCCAGGATGGACACGGCCAGCGCCGGGCTCCGTTCCAGGCACACCCCCACGCGCACCTCCGGGCCCACGCCCCGCCGCCGCAGCCGGTGCGCGAGCCGGTTGGCCTGGCGCTCGAGCTCGCGGTAGGCCAGCGGCGCGCCGTCGGCCACCAGGGCGATGGCGTCGGGGGTGCGATCCGCCTGTGCCTGCACGAGCCGATGCACGAGCCCGCCGTCCCGGGCCGCCGCGGCTGGCGCGGACTTCTCGATCGCGGCTGGCCCGCCCGGCGCGTCCAGCTCGCCCAGGCGCCGTTCGGGGTCCGCCGCGACTTCCTCCAGCAGCCGCGCAAAGTGCAGCAGCATGCGATCCGCCGCGGCCGCGTCGAAACGCCGTGCGTCGTACTCCAGCCGCGCGCGGAGCGGCGTTTCGCCGGTAACGGCAAGCGAAAGCGGAATGCCCGTCCTGCGAAGCACCCGGAAGCTGCGCCGCCCCGCCCCGTTCCCCGCGGCGCGGAGAGCGGCGTCGAACGGCTGCGGCTGAAAGTCGACCACGGTGTCGAAGAGGTTCGCACCCGGCGGAAGCCCGCCCCAGCGGGCCACGTCGGGCGCGGCGGCGTGCTCGTGCGCGGCCAGCGCCGCGCTCCGGTCGCCGATCTCCTCCAGCCAGTCGATCACCCGCGCGCCGGGCGGAAGCGGAACGCGGACGGCGACGGTGTTGATCAGGAGCCCCACCATCCCGTCCGCCCCCCGCACCTCGGCGGCGCGGCCGGACCTCACCACCCCGAACACCGCCTCGCCCGCGCCGGTGTAGCGCCCCAGGAGGAGCGCCCACGCACCCTGCACCAGCGTGTTCAGCCACACCCCGTTTTCGCGCTCGAACGCGCGCAGGAGGGTGGTGGCGTGGGCGGAAAGCCGGATCTCGCGCTCGCCCGAGGGCGCGCCCGCCGCCGCGCCGCCCCGCGCCAGGCCGCTCCCCGGGACGGGTGCCGGCACGCCGGCGCCGCGAAGCTGCCCGGCCCAGTACGCCTCGTCGGCCTCCGGATCGCGTCCGCGCAGCCAGGCGACGTGCTCCCGGAAGGGACGCCGTTCCGGCAGCTCCGCAGCCCGCCCCTCGGCCGACGCCTCGTACAGGGCGAAGACCTCGCGGAGCACGTGGGCCACCGACCGCCCGTCGAGGAGGATGTGGTGAAAGCTCCACACCAGCACGTGCTCGTCCCCCCGCAGCCCGAACAGCGCCAGGCGCATGGCCGGCGCGTGCGCCAGGTCGAAGCCGCGGGCACGGTCGTCTTCCAGGTACCGCTCCAGCCGCTCCTCCTGTCCCGCCGGGTCCAGCGCCGTACAGTCGTGGCACCCGAACTCCACCTGGGCGCTGGGGATGACCTCCTGCACCGCCTCCGGGACGTCCGTCCAGCGGAAGCGCGTCCGCAGCACGTCGTGCCGGCCCACCACCCGCTCCCACGCCTGCTGCAGCCACTCGGCGCACACCGGGTGCGCCAAGCGGCAGACCACCTGCTCCACGTCCACGCCCGAGGCGGGGTCGCGCAGGGCCTGCGCGAGCATGCCCCGCTGAAGGGGAGTCAGGGGATAGCGGTCCTGCACCGGGGCTTCGGGAAGGACGGCCGGGTCTGTGGCCATGGAGGTGTCGGGTGTGGAGACGGCGAGCGCCGGAAGCGGAGGGGTGGCGCCCGACGCTTGTTTTTCGATAACTAGTCGTATATCGTGAGCATGTCAAGGCGTGTTTCGCCCTGCTGCCCGCCGATTGCGCCATCGCGTACCCCGTTCCTGTGGGGCGGCGCCTCGCCTCCCGTACACTCGCCCTGGAATGCAAACGACGCCTCCCAGCACGATCCGGCCTGACCGGGCGCACGAAGACGCACCGGGCCGCCGCCCCGGCGCGTCCGGACCGCCGGGAGAAGGTGCGCCTGGGAAGCCTATCGAAGCCGCCAGTTTCCCGTCGGGAGAGCGCCTGCGCTTTCCGAATGGAATGACGGTAATTCCGCAGAGCCGGGTGGAGGCCGAGCACTTCTACGAAGACCTGTTCGAGAAGCGCATCTACCTGCGCCACGGGATTTCACTGCACCCCGGCGACTGCGTGTTCGACGTGGGCGGCAACATCGGAACCTTTGCCCTGTTCGCGCACTGGCACGCGCCGGGGACCCGCGTCTACACCTTCGAGCCCGCGCCCCCCCTCTTCCAGCGGCTGCGCGCCAACCTGGCGCTGAACGGCGCCCCGGCACGCGCCTTCAACTTCGGGATCGGCGAGGCCGAGCGGACGATGCGCTTCACCTTCTATCCCAACAGCTCCGGCATGTCGTCGTTCTACGCCGATCCGGCGGAGGAGAGGGACGTGCTGCGGCTGATGATGCAGCGCGAGCAGGAGAAGGGGACGGAGGGGATGGATGCGCTGATGACCTTTGGCGAGGAGCTGCTGGACGAACGCTTCCGGGCCGAGGAGATGGAGTGCCGGCTGCGTCCGCTCTCGGCCGTCATCCGCGAAGAGGGAGTGGAGCGGATCGACCTGCTGAAGGTGGACGTGCAGAAGGCCGAGCTGGACGTGCTGCGCGGGATCGACGACGAGCACTGGCCGCGCATCCGCCAGGTGGTGATGGAGGTGCACGACCTGGACGGCCGGCTGGACGAGGTGACGCGGCTGCTGGAGGGCCGGGGGTTTCGCGTGGCGGTGGAGCAGGACGAGGCCGTCGAAGGCTCCATCCTCTACAATCTCTTCGCCGTCAGCCGCGCCTTTCCCGAGCGCGGCGCGGCGGCGGACGGCGACGCGCCTGGGCCGTGGCGGCTCCTGCTCCTTTCCGCCTCGTCGGCGGAAGCCGTGGACGCCGCGGCCACCCGCCTGGCCGGGCACCTGGCGCGGCACCCGGAGCTGCCGCTGGCCGACGTGGCCTTCACCCTTCGGGTGGACGATCCCGCGCTCCTGCACCGCCGGGCCGTGCTGGTACGCCAGGGCGAGGATACGGACGCGCTTCTCCGGTCCCGCGATCCCGGGCGCACGGCCGACGGCGAAGCCGGTGCCGCCCCCTCCGTCGCCTTTCTCTTTCCCGGCGTGGGCGAGCAGTACCCCGGGATGGCGCGCGGCCTGTACGGCGCCCAGCCGGTGTTCCGGGCCGAGGTGGACCGCTGTGCCGCCCTCCTGCGCCCCCACCTGGGGATGGACCTGCGCGAGGCGCTGTTCGCGGGGGGCCGCGAAGCGCCGCCGCGGCCCTCGCCCGGCGGCCTGGACCTGAGGGCCATGCTGGGGGGGGCACCCGCTTCGCCCGAGGCCCAGCGGCTCAGCCGCACCGACGTGGCGCAGCCGGTGGCCTTCGTGGTGGGCTACGCGCTGGCCCGGCTCTGGGAATCGTGGGGCGTGCGCCCGGACGCGCTGATCGGCCACTCCCTGGGCGAGTACACGGCGGCGTGCGTGGCCGGGGTGATGGCCCTGGAAGACGCGCTGGAGCTGGTGGCCCTGCGCGCCCTGGCCATCCAGGCGCTCCCCGGCGGGGCCATGCTCGCCGTTTCCCTTTCCCCCGAAGCCGTCCAGCCGTTCCGCGGCGAGGACGTCGCGCTGGCGGCGGTCAACGCGCCGGAGCTCTGCGTCCTTTCGGGAACCGGGGAGGCGATCACCCGCGCGCAGGAGGCGCTTGCCCAGGCCGGGCACACGTCGCGCCGGCTGGCCACCACCCACGCCTTCCACTCGCCGCTGATGGCGCCCGCGGCCGAGCGGGTGGCGCGCCTCGCCGCGCGCATGCGGCTGGCGCCGCCGCGCATTCCCCTGCTGTCGAACCTGTCGGGCACCTGGTTGACGGACGCCGAGGCCACCGATCCGGGCTATTGGGCGCGGCACCTGGTGGGCACCGTCCACTTTGGCCGCGGCGCCGCCGCGCTTCTGGCGCACCCCGGCCGGGTGCTGGTGGAGATGGGGGCCGGCGGGTCGCTGGGTGCCTTCGTGCGCCAGCAGGCGGCGGCGAGCGGATCGCCCGTTCCCCCGGGCGTGGCCTCGCTTCCCCACCAGGCGGAGGATGTCCCCGACGCCGCGTTCGTGCTGGCGTCGGTGGGGCGGCTGTGGACGGTGGGCGTGCGGCCCGGCCCCGCCGCCTTCGGCGACGCCGGCACGGAGCGGCGGGTGCCGCTTCCCTCGGCCCTTCCCGAGGCGACCGAGAGCGCCGGACCGGAGGCGGTGGATGGCGCCGACGAGGGGAGCGAGGTGGAGCGGGTGCTGGCGGGGGTGTGGCACGAGCTGCTGGAGGTGCGGCCCAGCCGGCACGACGACTTCTTCCTGCTGGGCGGGCACTCGCTCCTGGCGGCGAAGCTCATCGCCCGCGTCCGTGACCGCTTCGGTGTCGACATGCGGCTGCGGACGCTGTTCCAGACGCGCACCGTCGCCGGCATGGCCACGTGGATCGAAGAGGCCGCGGCAGCGGGCTAGCCCGCCGGACAGAATCGAAGCCCCGGGCCCCCGCCCGACGCCGCGTTCCACCCCAGAAGCTCCGGCCATGCCCGAACCGACCGCCGCGGATCACGACATCCCGTTCGCCGCCTGGACCCGGCAGTCCCGGCAGTCCATCCTTCGCGAAATCCTCGCGCTGACCGCCGATCCCAACCTGCTTTCCTTTGCCCTGGGGATGCCGGCCGCGGAGCTGTTCCCCACCCCCGGCTACGCGCGGGCGGCGCAGCACGTGCTGGGCCACGATCCCCGCGCCCTCCAGTACGGCATGCCGCTGCGGCGCCTGCGCGAGCACGTGGTACAGCTGATGGCGCTTCGCGGCGTGGAATGCACCGAGAACGAGGTCTTCATCACCACCGGAGCCCAGCAGGCCATGAGCCTGCTGGGCCAGCTGCTGGTGACACCCGGCGGTACCGTGGTCACCGAGGAGCTGGCCTACGACGGGATGCTGGGCTCGCTGCGTCCCCTGCAGCCGCGCGTGCTCACCGTGCCCTCCGACCCGCAGACGGGGATGGACGTAGGGGCGCTGGAGGCGCTGCTGGCCGCTGGCGAGCGCCCGGCCCTGGTGTACACGATTCCCGAGGGGCACAACCCGCTGGGCGCCAGCATGCCCTCCGCGGCACGGCGGCGGCTGGCCGAGGTGGCGGGGTGTTACGGCGTCACGGTGATCGAGGACGACGCCTACGGGCTCATCGACTACGACGGCGACGCGCCCCCCGCGCTGCGGTCGTACGATGGCCGGCGGGTGCTGTACGTGGGCTCGTTCAGCAAGATCATGGCGCCCGGGATTCGGACGGGATGGGTGGTCGCCCCCGAGGCGGTGGTGCAGCGGCTCTCGATCCTCAAGCAGGGCAGCGACCTGGACGTCACCACCTTCGCCCAGCTCGCGCTTTCGGCGTTCCTGGACCGGGAGCCCTTCGCCGAGCACCTGGCCAGCCTGCGCGCGGCGTACGCCGTACGGCGCGACGCCATGCTCGAAGCGCTCGACGCCCACTTTCCCGCCGCCGCCCGCTGGAGCCGTCCACGCGCGGGGATGTTCGTGTGGGTGGAAACGCCGGAGGGAGTGGACACCACCGCCCTGCTGCGGCGCGCGGTGGCCGAGGCCGGGGTGGCCTTCGTTCCCGGGCAGGCGTTCTGCGCCGCGGGGGGCGTGCGGGGCCGCGGCGGGCTGCGGCTGAACTTTTCGCGCCCCTCGCCCGACCAGATCCACGACGGCATCCGGCGGCTCGGAAGGCTCCTGCAGCCCCGCCCCGCCGTCATTCCCCTGCCGGCGGGGTTCAGCCCGGCCGTGGGCGCGTCCGCCTCCGCGCCGCCCCGGCCTGTGCCCTCCCCCTCCACGCGCCCCCTCGGCCCCCGCTGAGGGATGCACGGAATCGAGGGGCAGCGTCGCTTCGCCCTGGTCCCTCGTCATCCCCTTCCGTTCTGTTCCCCAGGACGTAAGAACGACGGGGCTGATGTGACGCTCACCAAACGTTTTCCGCCGACCCGACTTCATGAGTAATCCGGAACAGGCATCTTCCCATCGATGTAACCTACGGTACGAAGAGAATTTACAGCGGGATTGAGGGGTTGAATCCCACCGGCTTTCGCAAAGCCGATTCACAACTTTCTGAGTCAATTTCACAGCTGCCAGCGCACGATTCGGCTCCCGGAGCGTCACGGCTGGGCACGGGAACAGAAAAGCCCCCACCGTAAGTTACGGTGAGGGCTAAACTTAGCTACGCGCCAGGCTGGACTCGAACCAGCGACCTACGGCTTAGAAGAGCATAGGCGCTGTCACACGGCGTCACCGGGGAACACGGAATCCCACGGCTTTACTACGTTTCCATCACCCAGCGTCACCACGCGTCACCCAGCAGCACGCGGTAACTGTAAAAGAATCTGCGAAAATTTCGTCGCCCGCGCAAGTGGTCACGGAGGCGGCGTGGGGTGGACGAACTCCGGTTCGCGGCCGATTCGCACCTCTTGACCCCGGCGGTCCCGGCAGGGTGAACTTTGGTGAACGGACGGCCTTCGGGCCGCGTTCGCCATGAGGGGATGGATCGGCGATTGCCTGCTAGCTAGGGGGAATACCCGTCACCCGCCTCGTTTGCTTGCGCCCTCTCGAGGGCACACGGAGATGATCCTGGATTTCCCCGAGAGGAAGCGAAGCGGATGCGGACGATCGTTCTGACGGCAGCGCTGGCGTGCGCGGCTCCGGAAACGGCCGCGGCCGGCGCCGAGGCGTCCTGCAGGAGCAGCTCCGACGCGATCACGCCGAGCGAGTAGACGTCCGAGCGCTCGGTGGCGGATGCCCCTTCCGCGCGCTCCGGCGCCGCGTTAGCGCTCGGTGTAGTGGTGCCGGAGCGTCGTCCGGCCGTCCTCGCGCAGGGTGTCCAGGATGCGGCTGACGTTGAAGTCCGCGAGCTTCGGAACGAAGTCCGCGTCGAAGAGCACGTCTCGGCTTGATGTCGCGGTGGATCACGCCGGAGAGGTGCGCGTGGCTGAGCGCCGAGGCGCAGGCGCGCAGGAGACGCACGATTGCGGGCTCGTCGGCGTACTTGGCGCGAACGCCGGGGTTCTCCAGCGACCCGCCCCATGCGTATTCCAGCACCAGCCACGAGCCCACGCTGTCCGTGGTCCCCTGGTCCAAGAGGCGGATGATGTTCTCGTGGCGGAGCCGCGAGAGCGCGGCCGTCTCACGCAGGAAGAACTCGCGCACCGTGGCCGGGGGCTCCCTGCCGCTTACGATCTTGACGGCTACGCGTGCGGCCGAGCTGCGCAGGTCCACGGCAAGACGGACGATCGACCCGGTTCCAACGCCGATCGGGTCCGAGGGCGCGTACCTGTCCGCGAGCAGCTGCGTGTTCATTAAAATGGCTGATTCGGGAACTCGCGCCCACCGCCGGGTGCTGAGCGGCGTAGCGCGAGGCTACAAGGAGGCTGGCCTGCCGACGCCGGGCTGCGTGGAGCTCCTGATGGCCCAGCGGATTTCGCGGCGGCGCCGCGAGGCCTTCCACGATCATGCCCGCTGGCGGGCCGGCACCTCGCCGGGACGAACCGTCCGGACCACCCGCGACTCGATGTCGGCCAGAAAGCGCTGGATCAACGGTGCGGCCCCGTCCGCGTACACCAGCGAGCGCTCGTACCTGTGGAACGGGCTTTCCTCCCGCCGCGCTGCGGAGAGCCAGTTGAAGGAACCTTCGCAGATCAGCCGGTCATCGACGGTCACCGTCTTGTTGTGAATCCGCCGCACCACCTTGACGGTCGCACCACTCGCCGCCAGCAGTTGCTTCCCTTCCGCCGCCGAGGGCCGGTCCTGGCCGCCCTCCTGGTTCAGCTCGGCGTCGATGTAGCACGTCACCTGTACGCCGCGGGTGACGGCGTCCGCGATCAGCCGCTCCAGCCCTTCCTCGCGGATCGCCCCGGCGCCCACCCAAGGGGAAGTGATGCGGATCGCCTCCGTTGCACCGGCGAAGAAGTCGCGGAGCGCCTCCCGGTGCTCGCCCAGACCGGCGAGCTTCCGCACGGGGCCCAGGTCCGCCGTGGGGCGGACTTCCACGTCCAGGAGCTCGTTGTCACGCGACCGGAACAGGTGGCGCGCGAGCAGGCCCGCCGGCGATGACCCGCGCGGGTCGAAGACACCCATGTCACCGAAGACCAGGAAGCTCTCCCTCGCGCGGGAGACGGCGACGTTCAGCAGCGAGCGGTTCTCCAGCATGTAGCGGCTCCCCCCGTCGGCCTGCGCGTACACGGACGAGAAGACCACCACGTCTCGCTCGTCCCCCTGCAGCGAGTGCACCGTGTCCACCGTGAGGCCCCTGATGCCCCGGACCTCCAGCGCCTTGCCGATCACGCGGGCCTGCGCCTTGAAGGGCGTCACCACCGCCACGACCTGCTCGAGCGGCGGCGGCTCCCGCTCATCCAGCCCCCGGGCGCGCGCGCCGAGCCGGCGCAGCGCGTCGGCGTGGCCGGCGATCCACTGCGCGACCGTCCACGCCTCGAGTTCGTTGGCGCGGCTGGTGCCGGTCCTGCGCGAGGTGCCGGGGACGTGGACGTACCCCATCCGGGGAAGGTCGGGCGGCTCCGCGTCGGCGGGGCGGACGGGGACCAGCCTCCCCCCGTAGCACAGTTCGTTGCAGTAGGCGATGATCGGGGGCGCACAGCGGTAGTGCTCCGTGAGCAGCATTCCACCGTAGGGCAGCCCGGGGATGCGGCGCGGGCTGCGGCGCTGCGCCACGCGCATCGCGCTGCCGGTGGCGGCGGTGATCCCGGCCTCCTGCACCCGGTCCGCGGCCGTCACTCCGGCCGCCAGCCCCGCGTGCCGCAGGTTGCCGATGTCCCCCCACCCGCTCACCCGCGGCACCGGCTGCAGCTGCTCGGTGTCGCCGACCACCAGCGCCCGGCGGGCAAGCGCGAAGGCGGCGCCGGCCAGCTCCGGCGACACCTGCCCCGCCTCGTCGATGATGAGCAGGTCGATTAAGGAGAGCAGCGGCCGCGCGCCGACGTTCTCCCCCGCCCAGTAGCTGAAGAACGAGGGCGCCTTGAAGAGCGTCGACACCATGCAGGGGGTAAGCTTGGCATAACGCCGCCAGCGCTTCTCCTGCTTTTCGAGCGTCTGGCCCGGCCGGTACCCCGACTCGATCTGCTCGCGCATCTCCTCCAGCCACCGCCCCTCCCAGTAGTGCGTCGCGAGCTGGAATGCCCGGACGCGCGTCAGCCGGTCCGCGACCTCCAGCGCGTCGTCCACTGTCGGACGGGGCCGCACCGGCTCGGGAAACGCGGCTGCCTCCGCCTCCCGTTCGGCAACCCAGCGCCGCCACGCAGCTCCCGCTACGCGGATCCGGTCCATCACGGCCTCCAGCATGCTGAGCCGCGCCTCCACCTGAGCGAGGTGCGCCTCGCGCGGGCCCGCGAAACTCTCCAACTCGGCGTACTCATCATCGACGGCGGTCTTCAGCGCGGCGTCGAGCGCTGCCAGCGCCGCTTCCGCTTCGGCCGCAACTTCGGGCAGCCGCTGGCCGATCCACGCGTCCACCTCCGGCGGGTCGCGCACCTCGGGCGGGGGAGAGGCGTCGGCCGATTGGAGGAACCGGCGGATCAGTTTGCGCCGGTGCTCGCGCACGGGCGGAAGCCACGACAGGAGGACGATCCACGCCGGCGTGCTCCGCTCGAAGGCCTCCCAGCCCTCCCGCAGGCCTTTCCACCGCGCTGCCCTCTCGTCCGCCCGCGACTGCACGTCGGCGGCGTCCCCGTCACGCCGGCGCCGCAGATCCGCGACCAGCTCCTCGGTCCAGGCCACGCGCGCGCGGAGGCCCTGCTCCAGGGTCGCCGCTTCCGTCCGCGCGGCCTCGGCGAGGGGGTCCAGGTCGACCGTGTCGAACAGGAGCTCCGCCTCCGCATTGGCGGCCGTCAGCTTCCGGGCCGCGTGCACACCCTCCCGCAGCGTCCCCCGGCACCCGGCCAGCTGGACGTGCAGGTGCGCCACCACGTCCCCCACACTCTTGAACTTCCTCCCGAACGCCTCCCCCGCCCTCTCCAGGTACGCGGCCGACGCGGACGCCACGTAGTCCGCGTTCTCCACCTGGGCGGGGAAGCCCTCCCCGCGCTCCGACGCCACCTGGAAGCGCTCGGCGCCGGCGTCCCTCTTGCTCTGCGCGGCGCAGAAGAGGCCGTAGCTGGCGACGCCGGGAAGCCAGCGCCCGGCGAGCGGGGACGCCTCCTGCTGCGCCTTCCCGAAGCTCTCGATGACGTTCGTGACCGCCTGGTTGTTGGTGGAGACCGCCACGATCACCGGGGGCTCGCCCTCCTCCAGCGCCGCCCGCACCCAGAGCGAGGCCACGACGCTCTGGAGGAGGGTCGTCTTTCCCGTCCCGGGGGGGCCGTTGATCGCCAGCACGTCGCCGTCGGCCAGCGTGAGCGCGTGGTGCAGCGCCTCCCGCTGCGACGGAGCGAGCGGATGGCGGTCGCTCATCTGGCCCAGGTGCAGCGTGTGCGCGTCCAGCCGCGCCAGGGCCTCCATCGGCGCTTCCTGCTCGCGCGGCTCCAGCGCGGCGACGCGCGCCAGCAGCGCCGGGGGCTCCTTCTGGCCGAGGAGGTGCTCGTAGGTGGCGAGGAGCGGCGCCACCATGACGTGCGACGGCACGTGCGGCACCACGAACCCGTTGCGCGTGGGCACGTACGTTCCCTTCACCGCCAGCCCCAGCTCGCCGGGATCGAAGCCGTCCTCCGAGAGCCGCCAACCGGCGTCGTCCGCCACCGCCGCGAGCATCCGCCAGGCGTGGTCCCAGTAGGCGCGCCACCCCGCGGCGGCGTCGGGCGGGTCGTTGGTCGAGAGGAACTGGTCGACGGCGGCGACGCGTCCGACCAGGACGGGAAGCGTGTCCTTTCCCGGCTCCAGCCGGTCGCGGGGGATCCAGGGCGCGCCCTCGCGGGGCGGCGAAAGGGTCCCATCCGCGGCCAGCTCCGCGGGGATGTACAGGGGGACCACGAAATCCTCCGTGGACAGCCGGCGTCCCTGGACCACGGCGCCGCGGGCGACGAGCGGGCAGACGAGGACGGGGCACGTCCCGCTGCCGGCCCGCCCGTCCTCCTCGTTGCCGCGGCGTCCGTCGCGGAAGATCTGCTGGACGCGGGCGGCGTCGGGAACCACGCCGTCGCGGAGCAGCTCGCGCGGGACCGCGTAGGGGCCGTCGTCGGCGCCAAGGTACGGCTTCAGGGCATCCCGCTTGACGTCCTGCCGCGCGCCGTCGGCCAGGCTGGCGCGCCAGTAGGAAACGATGCGGAGCGTTTCGGAAGCTGGAAGGGTCGGGAAAGCCGGGGAGAGCACGTCGAGACTCGGGACGAAAAAGTCGTGTGAGTGGCGACAAGGGAGCGGGAAACATATCAGGCGCGACGCTTACCGCCAATCTACGCGGAGGACGTGTGCCTGGCTGACCCGTTTCCGGTAGGAGGCGAGTCGCCGCCGCTGGGCTCCGCCCTGCCGAAGCAGGACCCGCGACCGCCCGCACCCCGAAGAAGAGGCGAACAAATCGAGCGGCCGCTTGTATGCTACGGACGCCACCGCGGCGACTTCGACCCGGCACCCCGCGATCATGCACGACGACCTCTCCGCGCCCGCTTCGCCCGCTACCGGTTCCGAGATCAACTCGCCGTTCGGCGCGGTCGCGCGTCTCCTCGGACTGCCGGAGCCCGGACTCGGCTTCTCCGTACCGCCGCGCCACCGAGGCGGGATCGAGGCCCGCTCCGGGCTCGCCTTCCAGGACGAAGACGCGCTCCGGCAAATTGGGCGGCTGCTTCGGCAGGACGGGCAGCGTGCCCTGAGCGTCCGTTTGGAAGGTGCCGGCGACACCGACGTGCTGGCCCTCCGCCAGGGTGGCGGCCTGGTCGAAGAGTACCGGCAGGTCAAGGGTCGCCGGGAGGGCCTGGCCAGGTGGTCGCTCGCGGAGCTGGGGAGAGAAGGCGTCTGGTCCGAGTTCATCCGCACGACCACGGCCTTCGTTCAACGTGCGGGGGCCGACCGCTCGCTGCTGCTGGTCTTCGTGACCGACGGGGAGCTCGACACGGCGCTCCAGGCGCTGCGCGACGACCCGGCCGCGTTCCGGAACGGCTCCGCGGCCACCTCGGCCGGGCGGGACGTGACCCGCGGAGCGCTGCTGATGCACTGCGCCCTGGGTCTGCTCTCCCCCCCCGTGGCCGCCCGCATCCAGACGGCTGCAGGGCGCGACCGGCTGCGGCAGCTGTGCGACGACGTCGCCCGGGTCCTCGACCACGCCTGGCTCCGGCGGGACGGGGTGGCGGACGCGGCCGCGGAGTGGCCGGCGGAGGCGGCGGACGCGGTCGCGAGCCTCGCCACGCGGCCGGACGGTCAAGATGGGTCACTGCTCTCCGTCGCGCTGCAGGACGCCGCGCGTCACCTCGACCTCCTGCTGGAGAGCCTCCGGTTCGAGTCGCGGGTGGGACGTTCCGGGGCGGGCGCGGGCGACGACGACGGCGACCTGCCTGCCGGGCAGGCGGAGATGGTGCTGGTGCTGATCGAGGCGGGGCGCCTGGACGCTGCCGCCGCCCGGGAAGCCCTCCGGAAGCTTCGGGTGGCCGTGGCCGACGGCTCGCTCGTGGGCGCCACGCTGGACGAGGGCGCGGTGCGGCGGATCACCGACCTCCCGGCCCCGCTCGAGCTTGAGTCCTTCCCGGACCCGGTCGGCGCGCGAATCAGGCGCGTCGGGACGGAGCCCGCCATCCTGCGCGGCCTCCGCACCCATCGCGCCGTGTGGATCTACGGCCCGCCGCGCGTCGGGAAGACGGAAGCGGTGCGCGCGGCGCTGGAGCGCGGCCGCCTCCAGGAGCGTACCGTCTGGCTACGCCTGTCCGGCGACGGCGCGGACATCGACCGCATCTGGCTCCACCTCGCTTTCTGGATCGGGGAGCGAACCGGAAACCGCGAGCTGTACCGGGCGCTGCGGAGCGGCGGCGTGCACGCGGTCGAGGTCCGGGGACAGATCGCGCGCGCGGGCGGCGTCCTGCGGGCGGTCGTCGTGGCCGACGACGTGAGCCGCATCCCCGCGACTGGACGTGATGCCCTGCTGGCGAGCCTGGAGGAGGCCCGCCTCGGCGGCGCCTGGGTCGTGGCGGTGGCCGAAGACCGGCCCTCCGCCCCGGCCGCCGGGTTCCCCGCGTCGGCGGAACCGGTCGCGATCGAGGGGTTCACCATGGCCGAGGCGCTGCAGTTCTGGCGAGCCCTCGAGAAAGTCCCGTCGAACGACGCCGCGATGGTGGCGGCGATGCAGATCCTCCACCGGACGGCCGGACATCCCGAGATCCTGCGGCTGATCGCCGGTGGACTCCCCGACACCCCGAGCGCGGCGGAACTGGACGCGGTCCGCGATGCCCTTCCCGCCGGAGAAGGGGCCAGCCTGCTCCGCGAGCTTGCCTGGAAGCTCTTTCGCGCGGGCTCCGCCGACGACTTCCAGCGCGGGCTGATCCCGCGTGTGGCGGTCGCCACCCATGAGGTCACCGAAGCGCAGGCGCGGGCGATCGCGGCCGTGGACCCACCCCTCCGCTGGTCGGCGTTCGGGTGGCTCGACCTGAACACGACCCTCCTGGAAGAGGTCCGCCGGGGGCGCTACCGGCTGCCGCCGATCTACCAGGCCGTCGCGCGGATGGCGGTCGCGGGCGACGACGCGCTCAACCGGGCGGTACACCGGGCGTGCGCCGAGACCGTGCTCGAGCACTTCTCCCGCGAGCGCACCATCGACTGGCCGGATCTCTACCAGGTCACGCTCGACTACCTGTTCGCGTTGGAGTGGAAGCAGGCGGCCCTCAACGCGCTGTGGCTGGCGAACTCCGCCCCGCCGATCCCCGCGGCGCAGGAATGCCTCCAGCTCGCGCTCCTCCCCTTCCGCGGGCCCGCGGCCATGACATGCGGCCTGGAGCCCGACCTGCACGTGGCCGTGCTCGGCGCGTCGGTCATGGCCGAGCGCCGGATGGGTGACGCGGCCGGCACGCGCGACGCGCTGGAGGCCATGCGCCGGGTCGCCGCGGCCGGGTCCGGAGAGGCCGGGTACCGCGCCCGCACCGTGGCTGCGCTGTTCACGGCCGTCGACGCGTCGCTCGGCGGCGACCACGACGCCGCCTTCGCCGCCGTCGACCCGGCATGGCGGGAAGCGGCCGAGCACGGCGACACCCTGCAGCTCCGGCTCCTGGGCGACATCCGCCTCTCCGCCGCCGCCTTCGGCGCGACCGGCGCCGGCGTCGTCCTGGAGCAGATCGAGCCCTCGAGCACGCGGGCGAAGCAATCGCATCCCTCGGGGACCTCGGACTCAACGAGTCCACCCCGGGACTGGTCCCGGTCATCTTCTCCCGCGTCAGCCGCGCGGTCCAGGACGACACCCGCCCGGCGCTCATTGAGGCGTATGAGCGATACCTGGGCGCATTTCGCGCGCGCGGCGTGCCGGAGGGGATCGCGGCGGTCGCCCCCAGCCTCTGCGCCCTTCTCTACGACGGGGGCCGCAAGGAGGACGCGGTCGCACTGGCGAGCCAGGTCGCGCGCGAGCTGGCCGAGACGCCCTTCGAGGGCGAGGGCATCCTGCTCCTCGCCGACTTCCACCGGCTGCGGGAGCAGTGGGCCCCGGCCGTGGACGCATACGGGCGGGCCATCCCGCTCCTGCGCGCCGCTGGTTCCCAGTGGCTGCGCGCCGCGCATACGGGTGCCGCGCTGGCCCTTCATCACCACGGCGACCAGCGCCTCGCCGCCTGCCACGCGTTCGCTGCGTGCCGCCTCTTCGCCGCCGAGGAGGACGCGAGCCCGCGCCTGCTTTACGAGGCCCTGGGACGGGCGGCGGTACTGGCATACCGGGCCGCCAAGTACCGGCTTTCGGCCACATGCCTGCCGCGGCTCCTGCGGCTGGCGGAGGATGCGGGCGACGCGAAGCGGAAGCGGCTCGTAGCCATGCTGGCGCGGCAGATCGCCGCGTCGGTTGGCGCGCCAGAGCCCCGTTTCGGCGCCGCGCCCGGCGCACTTTCCGCGCTACCCGCCGAGCTCCCTCCTCCTGACGCGGCGACCGCGCTGGGGGTATACTTCTTCGAACAGACCCTTGCCGATGTCGGATTGCTCGGCGAGCCCGAGAACGTGTCCAACCTCGCGCACCATCTCGTCTTTAACACGCTGGCCATGGTGGGACTGACCCGGCCGGCTCTTCGCGCGGGAAACAAGCCGTCTGGCCGGTCTCGCGCGTCACGAGGCCGAATATCTTCTGGACGTGTTCGTGGCCCGCTTCGGCGCCCTCTGCCCTGAATCACGTAAGGAGTGGACCGCCGAAACCGAGATCGCCCGTGCGGGTCTCGCGATGGCGAACGGCGATCGCCGGGCGGCGGACTGCGCACTCATGGCGGCTTTGAGTTCGGCGGAGGGAACCCGGATCGCGGAGCGGGTGAAGAATCGCGTTGCTCGGCTCCGCGCGTTCGGGAACGGCGGCGGATATGCGCAGGACGCGCTCGAAGCACTCCGGCTGCAGGCCGAGTACGCCGCGCGCTTGGCAAGAGCCGGCGACCGGGCGGAGAATGAGCGCACGGACTTCGGGCGGCGGCTCGTTGCATTCTGGACGGAGACCGTGGATTCGTCGGGCCCTCCGTTCGATGGGCTGGCGCAACTCTTCGCCCGGGATACGGAAGCTGGTGCGGCATTCGGGAGCGCCGCGGCGGATCTGCTCGGGGCCCTCGAGCTGATCGAAGCGCCATGGAACGTGGGTGCTGACCTGGCGGAACGGCTCCTGGAAGACGGGGGAGCCGGCCTGGATGCCGCGCGCCTGGAATGGGTGCTTTCACGGTACGTCGGAGCAGGACTCGAGCGCGCCGTGGCTGCAGGGCTCATGGGGAACGCGCAGTTTGCCCGGCGGGAGTTCGCCTGCATGGCGGAGAAGCTGCGGGCCCACCAGCCCGCCTTGGACGCGGCGGTACGCCGCCTGTTCCCGCGGGACGTGATCGACGGGCTGCTCCGGTTCGGCAAGGACCGAGGCCCGCCAGTCGTGTGAACACACTCCTTGGATCGCCGTCGCTCGACGCGTGCGCGCTTTCAACAGGCCGAACGCGAATCCCCCCCGCCGCGTCGCTGGGGCTTCGAGGATGTTGGTCGGACACGTTCCCCAGCCGTCCAACGCGGCTGGGCGGGCGATGAGGCCGGAAGCGGCGATCAGGGTCGGCAGGAACGGCAGTCGGGCGTCACGTCCATCGCGCGAGGGAATTCACCGCGTCGGCATACGGAAAAGTCGGCGGGTGCGCACGGCGCCCCAACGACCACCCCACGGAGACGGGTGTGCATCCAACCTGCGATCGAGCTGTGTTCCCGCGGGCGCTGCGCAACGGCGGTGGGGTTCTCCCCGTTGGCGAGCCCTGGGGCCACCGCGTGGAGCACGAGTGCACGCTTCGAGCGATTCGCCGGAGTCGATGCCGCCCCAATAGTGGCCGATGCTCGCTTCGCCACGCGGTCGCAGTAAACAAAGTTTCACGAGCAGATGAACAACGATGGTGAAGAACGTAGAAGCGCTGGTCGCCGGGGACGCCAAGGAGTTCGACGGCCGACCGTGGGAGGTGGAGGCGGCAGAACCGCAGCACGGGATGATGCAGGTGCTGTGGAAATCGGCGAGGAGCGCCGGTGGGAGGAATACCTGGAGGGAACCCCGATCGTCGTCACTCCGGCCTCTGCGCTCACGAGAGTCCGGCTGGTCAAGAATGCGTCGGCGCTGGCAATCGGCGACCGGCGCGTCGGAGACGCGGAGCCCCCGTTCGAGGTCGCGGCGATCGAGCACCTGGGCGACAGGGTGCTTGTGGATTGGTCCAACGGCACATCAACCAGGGTACGTGAATATCTCGGATCGGCCGGGGTGCTGGTCGAGGCCATCCTGCCGGGGAGGGGTCCAGGGGACGAGCGGCCCTGTTACGCCCTGGGCCGCTGACCACGGCGCATCGGCGGCCGCACTCGCCCGCCGGGGCATCGCGGCTCGGCGCATCGCCTATCCCCCGCTCGCCCTCCGTGCCCGCCGCACGAGTGGCTGGACCGCCTCCGCGAGCGTGCGAGCCGTTCACCCCCTCTCGCACGCTCGCCGGCAGCACCCATGGAGGATGCCGGATGCCTACAGCCCGGTCCGAAAGGACTTTCCGACGAATACGGAGAACGCCCAGTTCTCCTGGTCCGAAGCCATGTGCGCCGCGGCACCCCCGATCAGCCCGTCGTCGCCGGGGACGAAGTACACGGGGACGTCCAGGCTCCACACGTCGCGGCCGAAGCCATAGGTCACGCGGGGATTCCACGCGAGATTCCGCCGGAAGAAGCCGCGCGTCTGGACCGAGGCCACGCTCCCCTCCTGGCGAGCCGGCTCGCCGAGCGGACCCGTGCGGCAGCGGAGCGCGGCGCCAGCCACCGGTACACACACCTCGGCCTCCGGGGCGGCTTGGAAGGCAACCTCGTACCGGTACTCCACGCCCCAGAGCTGGCTGCCGAAGAAGCGGCCCACGGCCGCGCCGAAGGACCGCGCGTTCGTGCTCCGCGAAGCAGGCGTGTACGTCACCGGGTCGAGGTAGCTCGACTGGCCCGGCGAGGCGGAGAACGATACTTCGTACAGGAGCGGCCGGTCGGTCGCCACCTGCATCACGTACTCGTCCTCCAGGGCGGGATCCACCTTGGTGAAGTCGGTCAGCCTGAACCGAGTGCAGTCATAGCCGATCCGCGGCCCCCGGCCCCGGGCGACCGTGCGCTCGCACCAGGCGCGCTCTTCGGCTGCGGTGCTCGTCCACCGCCACCGGAGCCCGGTAAGCGAGAACGACAGCGTGGCTCCGTCGTTCAGCCCGTCCGGGCCGCCCAGTTCCGTGCGGCCCGCACCCGCGATGGGGGAAGTGACTTCCAGCGTCGCGTACAGGCGTCCGAACACGGGGCTCTGAGGCAGCCGCAGCCCTCCTTCCACCTGCACCTCGGCGTCGGTGCTGGAACCCTTGAGGAACATCTCCGGAAGGCCGCTCCGGAAGGCTGCGGCGGCGGCCGGGGTCACGAGGCGGGTCTGCGCGACCGCGGCCGGGTCCGGTCCCGGAGGGGCGGCCGCGGGGGCCGGCTCCTGCGCCGCGAGTCCGGTCCCGAGGCTCAGCAGGACGCCGAGCAGGGCGTAGCGCGCGTGTACGCTCATTGGCATGGGGATATCTCGTCGGTTAGAGGTCGATTCGGAACGGTTCCTGGCCGGCGGCGCGGCCCTTGGGCGTGGTGCGCTCCCGGGGATCGGGGGCCCATACGGCCTCCGGGGGAGAGGTGATCTCGATCGTGTACTCGGTGTCGGGCTGGCCGCCCTCGGCGCGCCAGCGGAGGACGTAGCTGCCTGCCGGCAGAGTGGTTTCCGCCTGGCCGCCGACCAGGGGCAGTTCCACCCGGCGCTCCGTCTCCTCGGACTCCACGGCGACCGACGTCACGGTCGTCCCCGGAACCTCGAACACCACGGTCAGAGTCTTCACGATTGCCTCCTAGGCGTAACAGGGTGACATTCTGTGGGTCAGCGGACAGGGAAGAGGCGCTCGGCCTGCCGCCCGAGGTGAAGGAGCACGGCGGCTTCCGGCGATGCTCCCGCATCCCTCGCGAGCGCGCCCGGGGTGTCGGCTTGCGCGGCGGCATCCCGTACCGAGGCCGCGAGCTCCTGCCCGTTGCGAGCCGCGTCCTGGGCCTGCTCCGCCCGCTTTTCCTCCGCGGCGGCCCGCCGCGACTCGCTCGCCGCGCGCTTCTCGGCCTGCTCGGCACGGCCCCGGTTTACTTCCCGTCCGAAGAAGAAGCCCGCCGCCGCGAAGGCGATGCTCTCGACGCCGGCGAACAGGTAGGTGAGGCGCAGCCACTCCTGCTCCGTCGCGCCATCCGCGACGTCCTGCCGGAGCGCCAGCACGAACGCCGCATACGCGGCCAGCGCGAGGACGCCCACGAGGTACGGCAGGTACATCGGAAGCAATGGCTGCCGGTCCGCATCGGAATCCGGCCCGGGCGTCACGCCCGGCAGGGCTGCGGGGCCCGGGGCCGCGGGTGCCGCGGGTGCCGCGAGCGGGACCGCTCCGCCGGCCGGCGGCCCTGGTTCTCGGTCCATGTCTCTCTCCTCGGGGAAGGACGGAGTCGTTCCGCCGGGGGGAGTCCCCGGCGGGCGCGGCGGTCCGCGGGACGGCAGGCTTGCGTCCCTTCTCGCCGCGTATGTAACTATCGGATGCGGCCCTCAACCTTCCTGCCCGAAAACTCTCAACCGGCTGTTCCAGCGTGGTATCATGTTCCGATTCAATGTTTTGGGGGGCGCTGCACTGGAAGGTCCGGACGGACCCGTGGGCGGGCGCGCCGCGCACAAGCGGCGCCTCGCCCTGCTTGCTGTCCTGGCCGCGGCGCGCGGCCGGATGGTGGCGCGGGAGCGACTGATCGCTCTGCTCTGGCCCGACACATCCGGGCAGGCGGGCCGCCACAGCCTTTCGGAATCCCTCTCGGTCCTCCGGCGGGAGATCGACGACGAACTCTTTGTCTCCGCCTCGGACGAACTCGGGCTCAATGTGAGCAGGGTCGAGTGCGACGTCGCTCTTTTCGAGGACGCGCTGGATGCCGGCAACCGGGAAGAGGCTGCCGCGCTCTACCGCGGGCCGTTCCTGGACGGCTTCTACGTTTCCGACGCGCCCGACTTCGACCGGTGGGCCGACGCGGAGCGCGACCGGCTGGGGCGGGCGTACGCGCGGGCCCTGGACTCACTCGCGGACGAGGCGCGGAAGAGGGGAGACAGCGCCGCAGCGATCGAGTGGCTGCGCCGGCTGGCGGCGCACGATCCGTACAGCTCCCGGGTGGCGCTCCACCTCCTGAAATCGCTGGAGCAGGCTGGAGAGCGGGAAGCGGCACTCCGCCACGCGGCGGTTCACGCCGCCTTTCTGCGCGAGGAGCTCGGGACCGAGCCGTCACCGGAGCTGCAGGCCCTCGTCGAGCGGCTGCGGCACCCACCAGCCGCCTCCGCATC
Organism: Longimicrobium sp.; assembly: GCF_036388275.1. Classification (NCBI taxonomy): domain Bacteria; kingdom Pseudomonadati; phylum Gemmatimonadota; class Longimicrobiia; order Longimicrobiales; family Longimicrobiaceae; genus Longimicrobium; species Longimicrobium sp. The sequence continues at coordinate 143,749 of NZ_DASVSF010000089.1, read as the reverse complement.
CCCGCCGCTGGACGGCGAGGCCGCCGGAAACGACCGCGACGGCGGCGCCGAGTTGAGAAGCGTTACCATCGCGAAGGGGAGCCGCGGACAGGGGGAATCCGGGCAACCGGCCGTTCAGGACGCGGCTGACGCGCGGAGCGCCCCCGCCGGGTGCGGAGAGCGACCCACCGGGACTCCGGCTGCCCGTCGGACGGCGGCCGTTCTTTTCGCGGACATCGTGGGATTTACCGCACTCGGCAATGCCGACGCGGAGGCGGCGGCGCGCGTGCTCTCCATTCTGCAGGAAGCGGCGCGTGAGGAGGTCCGCCGCGGGAACGGCCACGTGGTGGAATTCATCGGGGACGGCGTGCTCGCCGAGTTCGCGGAGCCCGTGGCGTGCGCCCGGGCGGCCGGGCGGCTGACCCGGAGGTTCGAGCATCGGACCGGCGCGGCCGGGGCAAGGTCCACCCTCCGCGCCGGCATTCACGTGGGCGAGGTCGCCACGACGGATGACGGCAGCCTCTATGGCGAAGCTGTCAGCCTTGCGCCCCAGCTCCAGGAGCGGGCGGAGCCTGGACACGTCCTTGTTTCGGCCGAGTTGCTCTCCGCGGTCCGGCGCGTGCCCGATTTCCGCTTCGCCAGCCGCGGAACCACGGTCCTGCCGGGACGAGTCTCGCCGGTTGCAACGTTCGACCTGCACCTGGCCCGGCGATCCGGCCGGGTACCGCCCGCGCGGGCGGACCGGCCCGGCGTACCCGTGCGCCGGACGTGGGCGGTCCTGGCCATCGCGATCGCAGCCGCCCTCGTGTCCGGGTCGATCGGCCTCCTTCGGGCGCGGAGCGGCCCTCCAGAGGCGCAGCGCCTCCCGGCGAACCGGGTCGCCGTCTTCTATTTCCAGGACCAGTCGCCCGGGAGGGAGCTGGAGCATGTTGCGCGCGGACTCACCGACCAGCTCATCCACGAGCTGAGCCAGGTCGGCGTGCTGGACGTCGTCCCGCCAAGCGGGGTCCGGCGGTTCAGGGAGAGCCGCCTGCCCATGGACAGCGTGGCCGCGGAGCTCGGGGCGGGAACCCTGCTCGAGGGGAGCCTTCACCGCTCCGGGGATCGCATTCGCCTGTACCTGCACTTCGTGGACGTTTCGTCCGGCGAGCGCCTGCGGAGCGCGGTCCTGAACGCGACGATGGACGATCCGTTCGTCCTGGAGGAGAGGCTCGCGCGCGAGGCCTCACGCTTTCTGCGCTGGCGCCTCGGGCGGTCCCTGGAGGTCCGCGTGCACAGCACCGGGACCCGCAGCGCCCGCGCCCGGGACCTGCTGCTCAGGGCCGAACAGCTGCGCGAGGAAGCCGACTCCCTCCTGAAGGGAAGGGACCCGGTTCAGGTAGCACTCGGAAAGCGGCAGCTGGCCTACGCGGACTCCTTGCTGGTCAAGGCGGAGCAGGCCGACCCCGGCTGGAGTGCTCCCGCCGCGCTCCGTGGATCCGTAATGCTGAGGCTCGCATCCGCATCGGCGCTCCCCGAAGAGCGTCGGCTGCTCGCCGAGGCACGCGCCCGCGTCGACCGTGCGCTGCGGCTTCGGCCCGGTGACGCAGGCGCGCTGGAGACGAGGGGAACCATCTTCTGGACGCAGAGCCTCTTCCACCAGCGAGCCGACTCCGCGGAAGCCCTCGTGGACGCCGCGGTAGCGGATCTGCGGGCGGCGGTGGATACCGATCCCCTTCGAGCGGGCGCTTGGAGCACCCTCAGCCAGGTACTGCGGTTCCAGGGCGACCACGAAGGGGCCTACTTCGCGGCGCACCGCGCATTCCGAGCGGATGCGTATCTTCTGAGGGCGGATGAGGTGCGATATCGGCTGTTCCGCAGCGCGGTCGCGTTCGGACGCTTCGACCTGGCTGAAGAGCAGTGTGCGGCTGGCGCGAACGAGTTCCCGGGCGACTGGCGGTTCGTGGAGTGCCGGCTCGTGATCATGGCCCGAACCGATACCGGCGCGGTGGAGGTCGCCCGGGCGGAGCGCCTGCTCGCGGACGTGAACGCGGCGCACCCTCCCCCTGTGGCACGGGCAGCGGGTAGCGACTACCTCCCCGTCTACCGGCAGATGCTCTTCGCCGCCGTACTCGCCAGGGCCGGAGCGCATGAGCGCGCCCGCTCCACACTGGAGCGGGCGCGGGCGGAGGTCGCGGCCCATGTCGAGCTGCGGGCATCATTCGCGTATGACGAGGCTCACGTACGCCTGTTTCTCGGAGATCGCCCGGGCGCGGTCCGCGCACTCGCCGAGCTCGTCAGAATCCAGCCGTTCATGCGGCGCTTCGTCGCGAACGACCATTTGTTCCGGACGCTCGAACGCGAGCCCGCGTTCCAGTCGAGCTTCACACCGGGAGGAAGTCCACCGGGTTTTCGGATGAGTTCCCGGCGCTCCGGACGATGAGGTGCAGCCCCAGGCCTTCGCTTCCCGTCAGCCTGATCACCTGCGGAGTGCTGTCCGCGCTCACCATTTCGCTGCTCGGGATATGGATGCCGCCGAAGGTACGGCTCTCCACGAACTCCTTCCGCACATCCATCGCCTCCTCCAGTGACGCGATCCCCGTGTAGTAGGGCACGACGAACTTGTCCAGGGCGGAGAGTGTCCAGAAGATGCAGTCGCATTCCGTCCCCGCGAGCCGCACCTGCTCGTCGTTGCTCAAGGTGATGAGCACCTCCTTCACCGTTGCGCGCGGTGCGTAGTTCGGATCCCGCTCGGTGTGGAACGGTCCGAAGATGCGGAACTTGCTCCACTCCGTCCCGGAGCCGCGCCGGTCCCACGCCTCTCGCGCGGAGCGGAACGGCCCGAACACCTTGTGCCCCCGGGGTGGGTTCGGCCCGCGCGCGAGGCTGGCAATGAACCAGACCGGCTCACCGGTCCGGTAACCGTCCGCCGCTTCCGTCAGTCGCGAGAGCAGCGCCGCAGAGACCTGTTCCGGCGAGTCTGGCGTCCAGATGTACTGCTTCCACGGATCCGGCGCCGTGCTCGAGCCGAGCGTTGCGTCTGTCATCCTGTGCCTCCGTCGTCCAGGGCGAAAGGTCGCAGCCAGTGGAGAACCCGCGGGCTGCCCAAGATGGCGACGCGCCCGAACGGGATCCCGCCAATGGGCGGCATCTGCCGGTCATCAGACAGATGAGCTGTCCCCGGCACGGATCGCGCGGCCACCATCCAGCGGAAGAATAGGGCGGGACCCTCAACCATTGTCGAAGAAAACCATCAACCAGCGCCTGAATCTCGGGATGTGAGCCGTACGGACCTACGCTCCGCCGGCTCCGGAACTGGCATTCGGAGTGGGTCGCGAGCGATCCCGAGAGGCGCCTCGGCGGCCGAGTCGAGCAGCTCGTCGACCTGGTCCAGCCCGAGGGACCGGGATCGCGCCCGCGCGGGTATCCTCCGGGCGCTGGAATCCGTGCGGGTGATCGCCGTCCGTCGGGCTGAGAGAACGCCGACCTACGTCAGCCCCGATCAGGCCCCAGGAACCCGGGGGCAGCCCGGCGGTCCCCGGCTACACCCGATGCCGGTGTGGCGCCATCGTGCCTTGGGGGAGCTACCTTCGGCACCAGGAAAAGCACGGGGGCGCAGCGTAGGGCGTCCGACGGTGCCGGTTCGGAGGCAACCGTGCTTCCATTTGCGTTCGTGAGTGGCCTGAGTCGTCCAGTAGGACCGACAGCGACACCCACAGCCGCCGCGGGCTGGGCGCCGCCCGCTGCCCGCGGCGGAACAGGAGCTCCCAGCACTCGACGCTGGTTGATGTTCCTCGCGTGTTTGCTGAACCGTCCAGTCCATCCGTATCTACGGCGTGGGCACAAAAACCCAACCGTTCTGCAAACGAACCGCGCCTCCGGCGAGCAGCGCCCGCGCAACGGGCCCGGTCCAGACGAGTGGTAGAACATCGCCCCCGATCTCGCGGGATCACGCGTGCCTATCCCTGCCGCCCGCGAAGCCATTCGCGGGTTCCCGCCTCCACGGGAGTTCCAAGCCCGTCTGCCACGGCCGTGAGAAGGCGCTGGAGCCGCCAGCGCGAGGGCTCACCAGACACGTCGGCCAGGGAACGCTCGAGATGAGCCGGCGCCCGGAACCTGAAACGGGACCGCGCCAGCGCCGCATCCCAGTACGCCTGAAAGAACGGCACGGCGCATTCGTCGTAAACACCACGGTGCTCGCCGAACACCTGGGTGAGGTACCTCGCGAACCGGAGGTGCCACGCCAGCGCCATCTCCGGGCTCACCCCCGCCTGCACCGTCGCCCCGATGTACCCGACGCAGCGCAGGGCGTTGTTCATCAGTGGGCTCGGGAAGATGCCGCTTTCGCCCGCCTGCGCGATGGCGTTCGCCGCCGCTCCGTCCCGGAACGCCCGGAGGAACAGCTCGCCGGCCGCGCGCCACAACTGCGGGACCTCGGCGTTCTCCGCGATGTGCTCACACGCGGCCGCCGCGGCCTCCGCGAGCGCGCCTGCATGCTCCGGATCGCGCAGGTGCACGCCGCCTATCCGGAGGGCGGCCCCGATGAGCACCAGGCCGGCCAGGTAGGCTTCTGCCTCCAGCCGCGCCGCCCGCGCGCGCTCCTCCGCCGATCCCGCCTGCTCTTCGAGCCGGGCGACCCAGAGCGGCGCAGCTTCCCGGGCGAGCGCGACCGCATCATCGAATCGGTCCTCCAGCAAGGCACCGGCGAAGAGACACGCAAGGCATTCCCCGAGCGCCAACGCCGCGCCCGCATCGCGCGCGATCACCGCACCCCTGCGAGCCCACTCCTGGGCGGCCCTGTACTCGCCGACCGCCTCCCCGAGCATTGCGAGGTTTGCCAGGGTCAGCGCGACCCTGGTTTCGCTGTACAATGCCGCCGCGGCGACCCCGTAGTTCAGGAACACCCCCCGCGCGGGAGGAGCGTAGGGCTCGCCGGAGCGGAGCTGCCCCGGAAGCTCTTCCGTGCTCGCGACGATCGCGCAGTAGTAGAGATGGTGACCGAAGACCGCCGTGAGCGCGCGCCACTCGTCGCCTTTCTCGGGTGCCGCCAGGTGCCGCTCCAGCGCCTCGGTCCAGGCGTAGAAGCTCGCGCGGCGATTTCCGGCCAGCCATTCGGCAATCGCCAACTCGCCGAGCGTCCGCACCGTGGCGAGCGGGTCAACCCGTCCGGTACCCAGCGCTTCCTCGGCGGCCTCCCGGGAGAGAGCGGCGGCGCGCGCGGGATCGTCTTCTCCGACCAGCTGTGCGAGTCGGAGCGTGGCGCGCGCCGACTCATAGGGAAAGACGCGCGTACCGGCCGCGCGCGCCTCTTCGAGACGCGCGGCAGCTTCCGCCCGGCGGCCCGCAAGCCTCAGGGAGATCCCGAGGCCGTCCAGCAGGAGGAAACGGATCTCCGCATCCTCCCCCGCTTCTGCGAGCGCGGCTTCACCCTCCCGGGTGGCGCCCGGCGCGTCGGAGAGCTCCTCGGCCAGGACGATCATCCGCGAGCGCACGGCCCCCGCCCACAGGAGCCCGCATCCCACCGCGCGGGCGCGCGCCGCCATTTCGGCCGTCCGTTCCGCCACCGCGCGCCAGTCCCGCTGGTCCTCGGTCTTCCGGTGCTCAAGCATCAGGAACCGGTTGGCCACGAAGAACAGGCTCTGTCTCGCGACCTTGGTACGCACCGCCTCCTCCCGCAGGTCGGGCGGGAGCGCCTCGAGCATCGCGAACCACTCGCGCATCCCCTCGGCCGAGTCGATCGCCTCGGCGGCCCCCCACACCAGCGTCCCCAAATCGGAGGGTACGGGCATCTCCATTCCGGGCGGCAGGCTCTCCCGGGCGCGCGGGAACCAGCCGAGGGCCTCGATCATGTACCGCCCCGACCGGCGCACGTCGCCTTTCGCGAAGGCCGCGGCGGCGACCACGAGTGCACCGAACACCTGCAGCGCATCGGCCGGCTCCGCCTGGGCCAGCAGGTTCTGGAGATCCTGCTCCAGGTAGGCGATGTCCCGCCCACGACGGTGTCGAACCGCGATCTGTGACGCGCGCACATTTAGCCGCAGCGCGAGCGGCATCTGCTCGGGCAGGGCCACGTCGATCCAGACGGACAGCAAACCGCTGTCCGGAAGATCAGCATTCGAGGCGTTCAGGGCGGCAAGCGCGCGCAGCAGAAGCAAGGCCGCGCTGACGTGGTCATCTCCACTGATGAAGTGGACCAGCGCCTGCACGGCCTGGCGCGAATCGATCTGGGGGCGACCTACCAGGCGCCACGCCAAGGCGAGATGACAGGCACGGGCGGTATCCCGCCGGAGGTCAGCGGTGCCGAGGGCGCGCACCAGCGGAGATACGGCGTAGCGGTCGTGCGTCTCGCGCTGAACCCAGAGCCCCTGCAGGCGGGTGAGCCGCTCCCTCGGTCTTGCGACAGCCGGCTCCTGCTCGGCGAGAAGCAGCACCTCCTCAAGCCCGAAGGCACCGAAGAGGGTGTTCAGGCGGTACAGCATCTCGCGCGAGTCGGCGTCCTCGATGGTGCCGATCAGCCGTTCCATCGTCTGGTCGTTGACGTCCACAGCGTACTCGGTGCGCAGCAGCCGGCCGAGGTCCTCTTCCGAGAGCACCCAGCCGTGCTCCGCGAGGTAGACGGCCACCCCCTGCAGCAGCGTCGGATGGCCGTGCGCGAGCGTGTTGAGTACCTCCACGGCGCGCGGCTCCAGCGCGCCGCCGTGCGCGCGAAACACCTCTCCGGCTTCCGTGTCCGTGAAAGCCGGCGCCTCCTGGACGTGCACGGCTCCCGGCGGCATGCGGGCGAGAAGCCCGGGCGGCGGGGGGAAGGCGCTGGTCGAGACGACCCGGCCGCCGCGCTCCGCCGCCGCCGCGACTAGGTGGGCCAGCCGGCTGGCGAGCTCGTCCCCGTCTGCCAGGCGCGGAACGTCGTCCAGCACCAGCCAGCGGTCCGGCCCCAGCCGCTCGAAGAGGGCCCGGTACCGTCCACGCAGCTGCCCAGGCACGGGACGGGGATCCAGGGCCTCCACCGCAGCGTCCAGAAGCATGGCGGCCTGCTCCGTGGTGAGGTCGCGCAGCCGCACCCAGACGGTCTCCACTCCCATGGCTTGGGCGAGGAGGAGGACGAGTTCGCTCTTTCCCAGACCGGAGGTGCCGTGAAGGGCGACCCACGCGTGCCGCTCGACATCGGGTTGCAGGGCAGCGACGGTCTCGGCGCGCGTGGCGAGCCGGGCCACGTGCGGCGGCGGCTCGAGCGTGGGCACCGACACGCGGTACTCGACGGCGGCGGTGATCCCCCTCCGGCGGGTCAGCTCCTCTACGTCGGCCCGGGTCTCGGCGACCATGAAGTCGAGCCGGTCCACGCGGTCTTCGAGCACGGCGACCCGCGCCTCCACGGCCGAAAGGAGCGGGACGAGTTCCGCCAGCAGCCGGCGGTCGTGTTCCGCCAGGGCGGGGGCGCGCAGCTGCTCCGCCAGCGCCTCCACGGTCAGGCGCTTCACGCCGGGCAGCGACAGGAGCTTGAAGACGTAGAGGAAGAGCCGCTGGTAGAGCGCTTCCGCCGTCCGATCGTCATCCGCGTGCCCCCGCTCGATCAATAGGCCGCGGATCTCGGGGCCGAGGGAGTCCGCGTCGGGGGCGCCCGTCGCCCACTCCACCGCGTCCACGAAGGCCCGGAGTTCTTCCGTGCTGCAGGTGCGCACCCACTCCTGGTACGGGGTCCATACGTCCTCGCGGACGCCGTCCGGCCGAACGTCGGTCTTCAGCAGCGCGCGGATCGCTTCCACGAGCGCACCCTCGCCGTCCGCCCAGGCGCCCGCGCGCAGCCGCTGCCAGGCGGTGATCCCCGCCACGCCCCCGGGGACGGGGGTGTCCGCCTCGCGCGCGATCCCCGTGTTCGTCGTAAACCGCAGGAGGAGGGACAGCTCCCGGTTGGCTACCTGGTGCTGGCAAAAGTGAGCCAGGGAAGCCCGGACCGACGGCGACCGCAGGGACAGGTTCGCTTCCCGGTGCCTGATCTGCTCGAGGACGCGGTCGCGCTCGTCGGGAGCCATGCGCAGGCTGTTCGCAACGAGATCGATGTCCTCGCCGCGCTCCAACTCGAGCACCTGGCCGGGACGGAGTCCGAACCAGCGCTTGATCGTAGTCTCCGCCTGGTAGACGAACCCGCGGATCGTGCCCCAGGCGTCCTGGTCGCGCGGCGGAACGAATTCAGGCATCGGTGCTGCTCTGCATCACGGCGGACACGGGCTGGATCGGCCTATGGCGCAGGATCCGGGGTGGACCTTTCGAAGGCCGGGCGACGGGCGCGAAGACCATGCCGCCGCGGGACGCGGCGCACGAGGACGACCGGGGCCCACGGCGCGGCAGCCGCGGGCCCGTTTCTTCGTCAGCTCCGGCCCCTCACCTGTACGAACGACCGCTCCCCGCACGCGCCCGGCCCGGTTGAACTCGCTGGCTCCTTGTCGCGCCGGCAGTCGGGGCACATCAACGCGTCTTCGCCACCAGCGGATCGCCGTAGACGGTCATCGCCAGGCACCGCTTGGGGTTCCAGCCGAATTCCGCCCGCGCCGCGGTGTTCGCCGCGAAGCACGCATCGATCACGGGCGTACCCCGTTCCCACTCGGCAAGGAAGCCCGGCAGCCAGACCCCCGGAACGCTTACCTCGAGCGGCCACGTCGGCGCGACCACCGCCCGACACCCGCTGGTGAGAAGGCGCTTCGCCATGCCCAGCACGGCGCTGGAGCCCGGGTGTTTGTCGATGCGCCCACCGGAGCACACGAACAGCACCACGGTGCCCACGCCCCCCAGGCTGCCGGCAAGTGCGGCAGGGGTGATCTTCACGTCCGAGTCATCGGCCACTACCCGAAAAAACCGCTTCTCCTCGGTCACGCCACCATGCGCGGCGACGATCGCCAGGTCGGCGCCCGCGGCGCCCACCGGGAGCGAGGTAGCGCTCGACAGAGCGAGTCCCGTGCTGCGCCAGCGTGGCTTCGAGCTCTCCGGCGACGACGTTCAGGGGGTCGAGGGGGTCCTCGGAACCTTCCAGGGGGATCCACGCGAGCCGTCGCCCGTCGCCCGTGAAGGGGTTCCTCCGCGCGGACTCGAGCCAGGTAAGCGACGGCGCCGCGGCCAGGCGCCGGGTCCACCCCGCGAACTCGTCCTGAACGTGAAGGAGGTTGGGCGGGAAGCGCTGCAGGTCGGTGCTCGCCACGATCACCGCGCGCTCGGGCATCTCGGTGACTCCGATTCGCCCGGTGCTGGTGAAAAACTCGTTGCTGTCGCGGACGGCGGCGTACTCGTACGGGTACTTCGCGGACCATTCCGACAGGCGGTCGGCTGAGAAGGTGTCCTCCTCCTCCGCCACGGGCCGCTGGAGCTCCCCGTCCATGGCCGTCACACGGATCAGGCGGTCCTTCGCAAGTCCCATCGCCAGGACAGCGAGGTCAGCGCGGGCGATCACCCCCGCCGCCCGGGCGGGCCCGTCGGCGGAGCCGATCAGCCGCTCGCCCGCGGGCCCCTCCTCGCTGTCGCCGGCAAGCGGGCTGGCGCGGTCGGCGAGCACTTCGATGGCGTATGCGGCCGCGACCGCGTCCACCGCCCCCTCGCCCGCCAGGAGGCGCTCGGCCAGCGGGAGGAGCTGCCGTATGTCGTACCCGACGTCTTCGCTGTACCGGGCCCGCTCGATTCCGCGGGCGATCTCCACGAAGCTCCGGAGGTCCGGCGCCGAGGCGGCCTCCAGTTCGATCAACCCCCTGAGCCGCCCGTCCAGCCCCTGGAGGGCCTGTTCCAGCAGCGGCCGGGCATCAGCCGGTGCCTCCACCCCCTGTTCAGCGCACAGGCGCAGCGCCGAGGCGAGGAGCGACGTGGCCGGAGCGGACTCGTCCCTGGATTCGAGCACCCGGCGCAGGTTGTCGTGCGCGCGCCCTGTGATGGCGCGAAGGCGCTCCGCGTCACGTACATCTTCGAAGAGGTACTCCCACACCTCCACCTGGAGCGCCCCCGTTTCGAGGCGGGAGCCGAACCGGACTTCCAGGCCGAGGTGCTGGAGGGCCAGGCGGCCCGTGTCGAGGAACGGACGTGCGAACTGCAGGAGCCCGGTTTCGCGAAGGAGCCGGTACGCCAGCTGGCTCTCGTGCCACACGTCCTCCCACGTCGTCTCGTCATGGGCGGCGAACGCACAGAAGATTCCAAGCATCGCCTCCTGGATGTGCCCGGTGCGCGCGTAGATCTCGGCGAACGCGGTCCACGCCAGCCGCGCCCGGAACGGATCGTCGCCAGCGAGGGCCAGCACCTGTTCCGCCCAGTCGCGGGCGTACTGGTGGGAGCCGTTCTGCGCGAGCCGCATGCCCACCTGCCGGATGACGAGCAGGTCCTCATCGGGCGTGCTCGTCACGGGCGCGGTCGCCGCGACCATCGCCACCGCAGCGTTGAGCGGCCTCCTGTCCGTGCCGCCGAACTCCTCGGCGAACTGCTCAGCCGCCCCCCTGACGGCGGCGAATGCCTGGTCGGCAGGGATGCCCAGGAGGTCAGCGGGGATGGGCTGGGAGCCGATCATCATAGGGGATCTCGCCTTGAGCCACTGGTACCCGCGATGGAGGAAGCCCGAAACCGCCTCCTCCGCGAGTGACGGGTCCAGCGGGACGCGACGCCTTGTCTCCCCCATCCGCACGGGCCGTCCGGCGACCGTACCGAGTACAAGCGCGAGCAGGCCGATCCCCCGGAGGCCGAAAACTTCCGGCCCGATGATTTGCAGCAGACGGAAGCGGAGGGATGCGTCGGTCGGCCGGGCCGAAAGGGGCTCGATCACCCTCTCGAGCGCATAGGCGATCGCTTCATCAATGATCGGAACTCCCCGGAGCGCGCTCCGCTCCAGCACTTCGAGCACGGCGAACGCGTCGGCGCGGTCGATCAGGTGCGGCGCAGGTTCCAGAAGCAGGAGCGCGAGCGCCTCTTCTCCACTCCCCTCTTCGGCGAGTCTCGCGGCCGCCAGCCGCCGCGCGTCGCCGGCCCGCGCCGGGAGCCGCTCCGACACGGCGTCGATGAGCGTCCGGGCGTCAACCGGGGTGTCCTCTTCGAGGTCCGACAGCATCGTCCAGAAGGCGGCCCGTTCGACGATCTCGGCTTCCTGATCGCCTTCCAGCATCTGCGCCGCTTCGCGATAGCGGTGCTGCGCCGCCAGCCTCGCGGCGCGGTGTCGGCGGAGCACGGGCGAGTCCGGGTTCGCGGCCTCGAGCGCGGCCTGTGCCCGCCTGACCAGTTCCGCGTGGCGGAGTCGGCCGGCAACCTGGAGCGCCAGTTCGAGCGCTGCCGGCCGGTGCAGCCGCTCGAGCGAGCCGGACAGCAACTCGGTCGCTACGTCGTCAGCGTCCGACTCTTCCGCGAGGACGGCGACCTGAAGCGCCTGCTCGGCTTCCAGATCGGGCAGCAGGTCGCGGTTGGCTTCCAGCCCGGCGCGCACCGCGGGCCGGTTGCCGGCGTCGCCGTACAACTGCAGCCGGAGCAGCGACTTGTCGCGCTCCGACAACGTGGGCTCCGCATTGAGCTCAACGAGAGCCGTGTCCAGGTCCGCTTCGGCTGCAAGCGTCCGCCACCGCTGGATCGCTTCCCTGGGGAGAGATCGTGCCTGCGTCTCTTCGAACGAGATCACGGCCGTGTTCTCGACCGTGAGAAGAAGATCGGATAGCGCCTTGCGCTCTGGAAGCGCCTCCTCGACATCCAGCACCACATAGCACCCGACCGCCGCGGCCTGCTCGCGCAGTTCCCCCATCAGTGCATGGAGGTGAGGTGCCCATTCGTCTCCCGGCATTGGGTCGGCCGGAGTATCGCGCTCCACCTGGGAGGAGCGGTAGACGGAGGCCCGCCCCACGACCAGCACCGCCTCCCCGCCCGCCTCCCCGATCAGCCGGGAAACGCCATCCACGTCGTACGACTCCGGAATGACGATCCGCACCCGCTCCAACAGACCGTCGAGCTGCGTAGGCGTGGGCGGTGCGCCCCGCGAACGCTCCCAGACCGTGCCGAGCCGCGTCCTCACGCTAGCGAGGAGGGCGCCCTCCTCGGCCGGGTCCGGCCAAACGAGCCAAATCTGGCTGGAGGCCGGAGCCTGCCCATCGTTCGCGGCGCGAAACACCGCTGCATAGTCACACATCCGGGCGAGAGCCCCGTCCCCGGGCACCAGGAAGAGGTCGATACCGCCCCACACCAGTGGAGTTTTCCGATAGTACCCAATGAGGGCATTGAGGAACGTTTCGCTGCGATCCATGAACGTCGCTATATGATGGGGGCTCAGAAGAACTGATCGGTCGGCTCCATGAGCCGTGTCGGCGACCAATCAGCGGTCGGCGCTCCCGCTCAGGGCAGTCGTCAGCCGCTCTTTTCGCGATGCCGACCTCGCTCACGGTCGAGAGAAATAGCACCGCGCAGCAGAAACGTACGGCGGCGGCTGAGGGAGCGTTTCAGCCCCGGAGGTGAATGGTGAACGGGAGAACGAGGGCCCACGGCATCCGCCGCGGGCCCTCTTCGTGTTTTTCCGGCTCCCCGCCCCGCGCCGGCGGGCGCGGGCAAGGGAAGAACCGAGAAGGGCGAAATCTCTGTCCTTCTCTCGAACTTCCCCACGGAGGTAGCGATGCCAGCTTCCGCGCCCGCCGCGCAAAGCCCCGGGTCCCCCGCGACGACGCCCCGGATCCGGTCCCTCCAGCTCGGCGAGCTGGAGCGGGTGGCGGCGAAGTACGGGTTCGACCCGATCCCCAACGAACTGCCGCAGGAGCCAGAGCCCGAGCCCGCCGAGGCCGTCCTCCGGCGCCACCTCGCCCACCTGCGGCTCACGGGGAGCGTCCTGGACCCGCTCCATCGGCCCCGGCCGCGGCTCGCCGAGCTGGTCGCGCTGGACCGCGTCCCGCTGCAGGTCGAGATGCTGGACCGCTACCCGCCGCTGCAGCACTGCATCCTCTGCACACAGACGAAGGGCGAGACCTACACCATCTGCGCTGGATGCTACACCACGCAGATGCGCTTCATCGAGCGGATGCTGCTGGAGATCCGGCCGGACATCGACGAAGACTCGCTCAGGCGGCATCAGGCGCTGGACCACGCCGACTACGTGCGTGCCATCCGACGCACGCCGCGGCTGGAACCGAAGCGCCGCGCCCGCCCGGAGCCGGGTATCGAGGCGGTGCGGCGCACCGCGCGGCGCGCGGTGGTGGCGGCCGAGCGGGCGGCACGCCTGGACGCGCTTCGCGCCATGGCGGCGGAAGAGGGGCTCCCTCCCGCCGAGCGCCGCCGGCGGACGGTGCATCTGCGCGCCGCCGAAGCGGCCGCCGAGCGTGCCGCCCGCCTCGACGCGCTCCGCGCATGGGCGGCGGAAACGGGACTCACGCCCGCCGAGCGCCGGCAGCGGCTGGAGCACGTCCGCACGCTGGAGGACGCCGAGACGTGGCACCCGCGGGCCTGGCTGCGCGCCCTCGCGGCGAGCCCGCTCGAGGACACCTGGCTCGCCCTGCTGGCGGGCGGCCACGCCGCCGAGGAAGAGCGGGAGCCGGACGACGACTACCCCGTCGAGTGGCAGGACGAGGACTGGCTCGCCGCACCGGACCGCGTCGACTTCCTGGAGGAGACCGCCTCGCCGCTCATCCCCCGCCCCAACACGGCGGCCGGAGGACCGGAGCACCTGGCTGCGCTGGAGAGGAACGCCCTCTTCGACGCCTTCGAGGCCGCGCGCCGACGCGCCGCGTTCGAGGAGGACCCGGCCCCGTACGTGGAGTGGCTCGCCGGCGCGCTGAAGGCGCGCGGCGGGATCCCCGCGCGGCCGCGCACGCGCGCGCCGCAGGAGTTGGACGCGGAGGAGTGCGAGCGCTGGGACCGGTGGGTCGACCACCTCCTGGGCGGCGATCCCGCGCCCGTCCCGGAGGCGTCCCGGAGGGGGTGGACCTCTTCGACGCTGCGTGCTGCGCCCGCTGGGGCGAGGAGGCCACGACGGACCCCGCGGACCGGCGCGTGCCCGTCCAGCTCTGCCGGCTGGACCGCGGCCTCCCCTCCGGGCGGCTCCGCTGGCCGCGCTTCATCCGCGAGGAGATCGAGGCCGAGTTCGAGCCGTGGGGGCGCTGGGTGGAGATTCCCGACGAGGACGGCGGCGCCTTCCGCGCCTGGACGGGCGACGACACCCCGCCCAGGCGCCGGCGGCTCACCCGTGCGGCCGTCCGTGAGATCCTGCAACGCCGGCTGGACGGGTGGGCCCGGCAGGGCACGCGCCCCGGCGCCACCGTGCGTTCGCGCCGGCTGCACGCGGTGCGGCCGAAGGGGTCGGTCGGTGCGTGGGAGCGGGAGATCCGCGCCGAGCGCCGGCGTCGCCGCTTCGAGCACCTGGCCCACGCCAACGCCGGGATGCACCCGACCCACCTGGAGCAGGCCCGCAGCCAGAGCATCTGACCCTCACCCCGAGTGCCCCGTCCCCCACCGGGGGGCGGGGCGGAGGCACATCCATGCGTCCCGTCCCCGGTCCCGGCGAGCTCCGGGACACCCTCCGCGCGGCGCTCGCCGCCGAGCGCGCGCAGGACCGCACCCTGAACCGGGAGCGCTCGCTCGACCGCCCGGTCCCCGTCCGCGTTGCGTCGCCGCAGGCGGGGAGAACCACCGTCCTCACCCTGGAGCGCCCGGTGCGGCTCGCCCGCGGTGCCGAGATCGCCCTGGCCGGGCCCGCCGGAACGCGCCCGGCGACGGTCCTCGCCGCCGACGGCGCGAGCGTCCACGTGGACGGCGTCCACGCCGACGTCCGACAGGTCCTGGGGCGCACCCTCCATCTCTCCGAGCGGCTGGAGTCCGCGCTGGAGGCGGCGATCTCCGCCCGCGCGGGGCTGGTGGCCACCGCGGCGGGGTGGGTTCCCGCCCGGCCGGGGCGCGGCCACGCCCCCGGCGAGGCGCTGCAGGAGGGGCTGGAGGAGGACCAGGCCGACGCGCTGGAGCGCTCGCTGGGCAGCGACCTCCTCCTCGTCCTGAGGCCGCCCGGAACGGGGAAGACCCAGACCCTGGCGCGCACCGTCCTCGCGCTCCTCCTCTCGGGGGAGCGCGTCCTGCTCCTGGCACCGACGCACGCGGCGGTGGACACCGCGCTGGCGCGGATCGCCGGCGCAGCGCGCGAGCGGGACGTCCCCGCCGCGGCCCTGCTGCGCCAGGGGAGCCACGGTCCGCTGTGGAAGGGCGACGGGCTGGACGGCGCGCACCGCGCGGGCCTGGACGCGGCCGTGGAGGCGCTGGAGGCCCGCGCGGCCCGCCTGGAGCGCGGGCGGTGGGAATGGGCGTGGGGGGTCGCCGGGGCGCTCGGCGCCGGCTGGGACGCGGCCGCCCGCCTGCGGCGCCTGGAGGCGCGGGCGCAAGGCGTCCTCCGCGAGGACGGCGCCCGCGTGGACGCGCTCTCGCTGCTGCGCGACGCGCGCGCTCTCGGCCGGACGGTGGCGGCCGCGTCCCGCCCGCCACGGCTGGTCGGCGCCACCCTGGCGGAGGCGCTTGTGCGGCCGCCCGCCGGCCCCTGGGACGCGGTGATCGTGGACGAGGCCGCGATGGCGCACGTCCCTACGCCCTCTGGGCGGCCTCGCTCGCCCGGCGCCGGCTCCTCCTCTGGGGCGACCCGCACCAGCTCGGGCCGGTGTGCCCCGTGCGCGATCCCGCCGCCCGCGGAGTGCTCGGCAGGAGCCTCTTCCACCACCTGGGGTGCGACCGGGCCGCCGTGGAGGACCCCCGGCGCCCGGTGCTGCGGGTGCAGCACCGGATGGCCCCGCCGATCCGCCGCCTCGTGTCCGACGCCTTCTACGACGGGATCCTCCAGGACGGCGCGGCCGTCCTGGGCCGCCCCGGCACGGTGGAGGTGCTGGACAGCGCGGGGCTCGCCGAGGCACGCGTGGTGGGCGGCAGCCGCACGAACGAGGTCCACGCGCGCATGGCGGCCGGGCGGGTGGAGCGGCTCCGCCGTCAGGGCGTGGGCTCCATCGCCGTCCTCACCCCCTACCGCGCCCAGGTGGACCGGCTGCGCGCGGCCATCGCGGAGCGCGTCTCCGACATGGAACGCTCGGGCGGCCTGATCGGCACCGTGCACAGCGCGCAGGGGAGTGAGCACGACGCGGTGATCGTCGACCTGGTCGCCACCCGGCACGATCCCGGCCGCTTCCTGGACGAGCGCGGCAACCCCGAGGCCGCCTCGCTCCTGTGCGTCGCGCTGTCGCGGGCGCGCACCTCGCTCACCCTGCTGGCGGACCCACAGGCGCTCCCGCACGGCGGCGTCGCGCGGCGCGCGCTCATGGCCGCGAAGCGGGCGAACGCGGCCTGAGCGACCGTCCCCGCCCTTCCCGCACGGGGTAGAACAGGGCAGCGAAGATCTCCCCTTTCGCAGGGAAACCCCTGTCTCCGCCGCCCGGCTTCCATGTCCGACGCCGCCTCGTCAGAGCCACTCGGCAGTCCCGACGGGACCGATTGGGACGACTCGTACCCGCCCGCGCCGCTCACCCTGGCGAAAGCGGACTGGCGGGAGGAGCGTGCATTCCGGCTCCTGATCCTGGAGCAGGACGATCCGCCGGACGGCGCGCGCTTCCGCGTCCTGGAGTGGTACGAGCACGACCTCGCGCTGCACGAGGATGTATCCATTCGGTACAGCGGCACCGACCTTCGGACCGCCGCTCGCGTGTTCGGCGAGGAGTTCGAGCGGCTGAGCGCGGCCCCAGCCATCGGGGCGAGCCCGGTCCATGACATCGACTTCGACTTCACGTTGCTTGCGCCCCACGAGCTGATGCGGCCTGTCGAAGAGCGTACGCTCGTGAGCCTGGACCGCGGCGGGCTGGACGAGCTCCTGGCGCGGCTGCCGGAGGCGGGTCCCCGCTTCGCGCCGCCCATCGAGCCCACCTGGCCCACCCGGCGCTCCGAGCCCCCGGCGCTCTCGCCGCAGGCCGCCGCGGTGCTGCAGCCGATGCGGGAGCAGGTGCGCGCCGCGAGCGCCTACCGCACCCGAATCCTGGCGGCGCATCCCGCGCCGGTCACGCAGTTCGACGTGCCCCCGAGCCCGGAGGCCGCGCGTGCCGCCGAGCGGATGGAGGCGCGCCTGGCCGCGCTGGAGGGCCGCCCGCCCGAGCGCGGCGCGGCGCCTCCGGAGGCGCCGCCCGCCGAGCCGCTCTCCGCCGCGCCCCGCGAGGTGCAGCCCGCGGTGCTGGAGCGGATGGAGAGCGTCGTCCACGCGCACGCCCTCGATGCGTACCAGGCGGAGGCGGCGGTCCGCGCCGGGGTCCGCCTGATCGCCCCGGGCGCCGAGCAGGGCGTGGTGGCCGCCGTGCGCGCCCCCGGGGTGGACTCCGGCGAGCCGGCGGCGAGCGCCGCGCGGGCCGCGCTCGGCGAGCGGGGCCTGCGTGCCGAGCGGGATCGGGTCGCGGCGCTCGCCACGACCGCGTGGGAGGCCCGGAGCCGCCTGGACCGCCTCAACCAGCGCGCCGCCGAGGTGCTGGAGATGCGCCGCGACCGTCCCGGCGCCGCTCTCCCGCCCGAGGCGCGCGTCGACGCGCACGAGGTGCTGCGCGAGGTGGAGCGCCGCCGGGACGAGCTCGCGCGCGCCGACCTGGAGCGGCGCGCCTTCACCGACCCCGCCGTGCTCCCCGCCGGCGAGCCGCGGATGCAGCCGGGGGGAAAGTACCAGGACAACCGCTCGGTCGAGTGCCTGCGCTGCGGGACCACGGCGGGGCGCGAGGACGGCCGCAGCCGCCTCCACACCGACGGGACGCCGAAGCTCGACGCCGACCGGCGCCCGGAGCGCTTCGCGCCCCGTGACGGCGAGCTATGCACGCCCTGCTGGCTGAACGGCGCGCCGATGTCGGTCCCGGAGCTCAAGCTGGCGCAGCGGCAGGCGCGGCTGCTGGAGGCCGTGCAGGTGGGCTTCCGGCCCGGAAGGGCCGGGTGGGACGAGCGCGCGCGGGAGTGGACCGCGCGGGAGCGAGCCCGGCGCGGCATGACGGAGATCCTGGACGAGCGCCTGGACGCGCCCTCGCCGTGGGTGGTGCAGCCCAGCCCGGCGGAGGTCGGCGACCGCCGGATGGAAGCGCTGATCGAGCGCGAGGCGCTCCGCGAGGAGGCGCTGGAGAAGGGGCAGTGGGACCTGCCCGAGGGGCGCGAGGCCGCCTGGTGGGACCTCAAGTTTGCCGGGATGGAGGACGGCGGGCCCGTGGCGCGGCCGGAGCCGTCGCCGGAATCAAACCTCCGGTGAAATCAGAGATCCTTTCGGTGCCAGCGCCATTTGGAGACGAGAAACAGGTTCCCCGCACCGGTGGCCGCGGCGGGTCCGCCGGTTCCCCCGAATAGCGCCTCCTCGAAGAAATGCTGCTGCCAGCGCGCATCACCCTCTACCCGCTTGTGAATGCCCGGGGAGTCGCAATACTGCTTCCAGTACTCCATGCGCTGCGCGGGGGTGAGGTTGGCCTCACCCAGCGACGGCCAGGGGATGTACGGTCGCACCATGTAGCTGAACGAGACGGTGTCGGTCGCGCTCGGCTCGCCCAGCACCTCTTCGGCGGGGATCCCGCCGAGGACGGCGAGGGTGCGCGCCGCGTCTTCGCGGCCGGGGGTGACCGGCAGCGCCAGGACCTGGATCGTTGCCGGCAGCACGCACCGTCGGGCGATCTCGTCGGCCAGGTCGCGACCTTCCCGCTGTAGCACTCCCGCCCACTGCCGAACGCCCGTCGCTTCGTGCTCGCGCGGAAGAAGGAGAAGCTTCACGACGGTCTCCGGAAGCCCGCGCGCAAGGCTTTCGGCCAGCGTGAAGAACGGGCTGTCGCGGTGGGGAAGCGACAGCCGCTCGTACGACGGCTCCATCCCCAGTTCCATTGCACGCGCGCTGCGCAGCGCCTGCTCCACTACGTCGAGCGCTTGGGGAAGAAAGTGGGTGACCCTGGTCGCCATTGCCGCACCCTTTTCGCTTATGGCCGCGCCACGTGCGCGAAGCCGGCATAGTAGTGCTTGTGCACCGCGTCGAAGAAAAACGGCCGCTCCAACCGCACCACCAGCGTTTCCGAACCGGGCCTGGCCTCGTATCCCAGGCGCTGGGAAAGGGAGATGCGACTTACCTCGCGGTCGATGAACCGGAAGGCCGGCGCATCGATGGAGCTCTGGTAGTAGACCACGGGCCGGTACTCCAGCCCCAGCGGCTCGGAGATTCCGCGCACCAAGTCGTGAAAGCGGGGGGCAAAGCCCGCCCGGGAAAGGCGATCCTGCAGATCGGCGAGCAGCGAGTCGCCCAGCCCCGTTCGAATCCGTTCCAGCTGCTCGAGCGGGAACGCTTCCGTAAGGTACTGGATGGCCAGCACCACCCGGTCCAGCTCCCCCAGCCGCTCGGGAGGAAGCAGCTGCATACGCAGGCGGCCCGCAATATCAGCGTTCGTGCCGTCCAGCCCGCGCAGCACCTCCGCATCCACCAGGAGCGGACGCTCCGCGCGCCCGTCCGGACCGCCCCGCATCGTGGACAGGAGCCGGCTGTACGCGCCCGCGTGGTTCACCACGAAGTGCAGCAGCGCCCGGTAGCTCTGGTCCCACTCGGCGCGCGCCGCGTCCGAAAGGCCGGCAACCCTGTCGTTGACGGCGGGAACCAGCAGGGCGCGCCAGAGCTGCTCCGCCCACCGGGCAAGCACGTCCACGTTCACTAGCACCTCCTGCACCCGGGTCTGACCGTCCCCCGGAAGCGACTGGATCTGGTTCACCACGCGGTTTACCCGGGGCTGCACGGCGTCCGCGCCAGCCTGGCGGTGGTCCTCGGCCAGCGCGGCGTCGGCGGGGTTCACCAGCAGGCTCCACGTATGGTCCGTCACCCGGCTGCGAAGGCTCAGCAGGTCGCGCAGAAGGCCCGGGTGGCCGTGCAGCTCGCGGAGCAACTGCGCGGAGCGCTCCGCCTCGGGAGAGGTCAGGTCCGGAAGGATCTGCTCGATGCGCGTCTGGTACGGCGCCCACTCCGTGCGCACCCGCTCCGCCGCCTCCTTTTGCGCCGCATCCAGGATGAGGCCCTTCCAATCGTCCACCGCCGAACGGGCCCGAGTCTCCACCGCCTGATGGATCTGGGACGGCAGTCCGCGCAGCTCGGTCAGGATCCGCTGTTCGGTGCGCGTCAGAACCTCCTCGACGAAGCCCGCCAGGTGCTCCGCGATGAGCCGCACCTCGGCCGCCGTCCGGGCCACCGTGGCCGCCCCCTCGACGAGCGAGTTCTCCCGCGCCTCCAGCCTCTCTTCTCTCGCGTTCAGGGCCTCGTGCCGCACGTTGAGGTTCTGCTCGGCCGTGTGACGCACCGACGCCGCCGCCGTCCGGTCGAGCAGGCGATCGAGGCTGGAAACCCACTCGGGGATCCGCCTACTCTCCTCCGCCTTCTTCAGCTCCCGTTCGAGCAGCTTGTCGATGTGCTCCGGCGCCAGGCCAGTCGTCGTACCGCCGCCCTCCTTTCGCCGCTCCGGGTACCGCTCGTTCCGCGTGTCGTCCGCGCCTTTCGTTGCGGCTGCTGGGAGCGTGACTTCCGGAGGATTCGTGTCCTCCACATGCGGGAGAGCTTCACTGGCGCCCACCGCCGGCTGGCGTACCAGCCACCATCCCAGCAGCAGAGCGGCCTCGGGCTTCTCAATTCCCCTGGGTTGTGCAGGAAGCCCGTCACCGCCGGCGACCCGCACCTCGTCGGCGAGCCGGCTCAGGTCTGGGTGCCTGGCACGGCCTTCCTCACTCTTCTGCTCCGACCAGAAGCCCAGCAGCACCGCCAGCCACGGCGCGCGGCGCAGCTCTTCGTGCAGCGGCCCCGGCTGCGCGTCATCGCCCGCGTCGCCGCCCTCCGCTCCGGACCGGCGGACGGGGCCGAACGCGCCGCGCGCCTCCCGGCCGAGCCGCACCCAGACGGCCGGAGACGTGCGGACGTCGTCCGGCAGCTTCTCCAGCTGGTACAGGTATGTCCGGACCGCGGCGGGTACCATCTCGCTGGTCAGGACCGCGCGCAGCACCCCGTCCTCCGCCGCGTGTCCGCCCGCAAGCTCCGCCCCCAGCGCCAGGTGCGCGGCCCACCGCGTGGCACCCTCCGCATCGGCGTCTCTCCACGGGGGGCGAGCGGCGCGCAGGGCCGCTGTGCCCGCGGCCCTGACCACCTCGTCGCGCGCCTCCGTCCACTGCTGCTTCTTTCCGGATGAAGAGGGCTGAGACGCGGCAAGGTAACGCCCGCCCAGTACCAGGAACGCCGGAGAGGCGCCCCACAGGTCCCGCTTCACCGCCGTTGCCGGCCTGTCGAATCGCAGGAGCTGGTCGAAGTGAGTGACAACCTTTCCGTTGCTGTGGAGCGCGGCGCCGGGCTTCTCGCGGCGCGGCAGCCGCAGCGCCTGCAAGCCACGCCGGGCGGGGAGCCCGGTCGGATCGGCAAGTGCCCACCCGAAGGCAACCACGTCCAGCGGCGCGCGTTGCGAGCGCTCGGTGAGTGCGGGGGCGGTGGAACGGACGGCCTCAATGACGAGCGCGCGGTACAACCGCGAGCGCAGGTCGTCGTCCTTCGTGTCTCGGTGCCTCGAATGCAGGTACGCCGCCCCCAGCAGCGACACGAGCACGATCAACCCGGCGACGATCAACTCTGCCAGGGACCAGCCTGGCGGCCGCGAGGGAACCACGCGGACGGTCAGGGTGTCGGTTCCCAGCACCAGCCGGCGCGCCGTGGCGAGCGAATCGGCGAGCGCGGCGGCGATGATCCAGGACAACGAGTCGTCACGCGCGCGGCTTTCGATGCGGGGAGCAGCGGAGAGAACCAGCACGCCGCCGTATCCCCACGCCGCGGTGATCCCCGTCCGCGTCCGCCAGAGGCGGTCGCCGACGCTTCCGCAGCTTCCCACGCCGGCGAGCAGGCTGGCGCAGGACGCGCGTACCGCCGCCGCCAGCGGGCCCGCGCGGTTGCCCATCGAGTCCGAGACCGTGTAGACGCCGCGCCGCAGAGCACGGTCCCACGAGCATACGGCGCGGAACACCTCCGCCGCGCAAAGGTCGGTGCCTCCCACACCGGGCTGCGGGAGATCCGCCGCCTTCAACACGATCTCCTGCGCGAACGGCCCGGGGCCGGTGCTCCTCCTGCGCACCCCGGGCACCCAATTGGGCCACGGACCGTTCGACACGTCCGCCGCCCCGACCTGGACCCCGGTAAGGGTGAGGAAGAACCCGGCGGTGTCTGCGCGAAAGAGCCGCAGTGTATCCGCCGGGCCGGGGGTGCACGGTCTGCCGTCCGCCACCAGCCAGCGGCTGTAGCGCGGTACGGCGACTTCCTCACCGGGCGTAACCTCGACCGGGAAAGCGGTCGGCGACGCCGCCGCCGTCGCACGCAACGTCGGCAGACGCACCCGGCCCGTGTCGCCCCCGAGCGGCGCGAGCGGCGGCGCGGAGTAGACGGTGCAGCGGCCGAACCTGCCGAGATCGTTGACGCCCCGCAGCTGCGTTCCCGGCAGCCGCTGGCCTCCTCGCCGCAGCGTTGCCTCGGCGGCGTCCAGCAGCGTCAGCCACTCCGCGGCGCCCTCGCCCTGCAGAAGCCAGAGCTCGCCCTGCGGACCCACGGCCACGGCGGGAAAGCGGACGGCCTGCGCCTGCCGCGGCGCGGGCGCCGCGCCGGCGAACGGCGTGAGCCTGGCCTGGGAACCCTGCTCGAACAGCTGCGCCGAGAGGGGGTCCGCCTGGGGCCAGCTCCACCCGAACCAGACGCTGTCGGGGGCCCCGGGGGACGGCACCACGAAGTAGGCGGTGCCGGGGGCCGTGGCCAGCCGCGGGACCCGCGCCTGGGCCACGGCGTTCCCCGCGGGCAGCGCCAGCAGCGCCGCCAGCACCCACGCTCGAAGGCTCATGCGCTCTTCCTCATGATGAACCACTCCTCAAACCAGTTCTCCTGCAGCCGGTGCACGGGATGGATCCAGTCGCCGGCGCCGTCCGGCTCGGGGGCAATGGAGTGTGCGTCGAAGCGTTCTCCCGAGACTTCTCCGATGGCCTTCTGCAGAAAGAAGTTGTAGGCGATCCATGCGGTGTAGGGAGGAGCCGTGGGAATGCGCAGCAGCGGCATGGACGACCAGGCCAGGAGCAGGTCCACGTCCCTGGCGCCGTCGAAGAACCCGCGCTGCACCAGCGACTGCAGCACATCGTAGCTGAGCGTGCGCTTGCGCACGGTCCGCCGTCGCGTGTCGTTCTGGGGGTTGTGAAAGGCCACCACCCCCCATCCGTCCACCAGGGGATGACCGGACTCCAGCAGCACCCGGTCCGGCGGGTCCAGCCACGGGGCCTCGACGTAGATCTCCGCCCCCGCCTGCAGGGGACGCCGGTAGGTGACAAAGTCCCGCGCGGCGAACGTGGCCACCCCCTCCACCACCGCCAGCTTGCGCGGGTCGGCCCCGTGGCTGCCCAGCGGCCGCGGCGGCTCGATCGGCGCGCCCTTGGCGATCCGCCCCTCGAGTGCGGCGCCCACGGCCTCACGGAAGCCGGCGAGCAAGCTGGCCCGCCCGCTCACCACCACCTGCGTGACGTCCGCCAGCACGGCGGGGTGCAGGCTGTCCAGCAGCCCGTGCACGGCCAGTCCCAGGTACCGGTTATACCCCGCCTTGAGCGCTTCGGCCAGCGGGTGTCCGTCGGGCGAGGTGTCGGAATACCCGCGCTCGTCCACCAGCGCCTTGGCCAGGGCCTGATGGCGGTCGCCGTCCGGGGGCGCGGAGGTGGCGGACCAGAACCGCAGCTTGTACCCCGGGGCGGCGCGCAGCCGCTCCAGACGCCCGCGCTGGCGCTGGCCGAGGCCCGACCCGCCCTGCTCGGCGATCAGCGCGTCCAGGTCTATGCCGCCCACGGGAATACCGGCGTGCGCCACCACCCGGAGCCCCTCGCCCTCAATGCGTACCACGGTGGCGTCGGTGGTGCCCGCGCCCGCGTCCAGGATGAGCGCCGATCCCGAAAGCACGGGCTCCCGGGTCAGGCGCCGTCGTCCGAACTCGGCGTACGCCACGGCCTCCGCCTCCAGGACAGTCGTGACCCGGGGAGAGGGGCGCCGCCCCGTGGCCGCGGCCGCTCCAAAGAACACGCCCCGTTGAAGGACCTTTACCCCCTGCGGCGGAAAGTTGTTGGGCACCGCCAGGTAGATTTCGAATCCGTCGCGCAGGCGCTGGCGAAGCGTCTGCCCCTTCGTGTCGCGCGCGGCGCGCAGGGCCTGCGCCGCCACCGCCGCCACGTCGAGCAGGGCCTCCTGCTCCCACCCCTGCACGTTCTTTCGCGCCAGGAGCTCGATACGCCGCTTGAGGCAGGGAAAGTAGTCCCAGCGCTCGCGCGCGCCCGGGTCCTCCTCAATCACCATCTCCAGGCGGTAGTTGCCTTCCAGCGACGATGAGCGAAGTCCCTCACGCCGGCCGAAGTGCGACGGCCGCAGGGGCTCCCGCTCCGGGCCCAGGATCAGCACGTCGGGAAGGTCACGCGCGACCACGGCGGCGGCGATGGCGCTGGTGCCGAAGTCCACCGCCAGGGCGACAGGAACGCTCCACTCCCCGGTGTCTTCCTGCCGGGGAGTGGGCCAGGGAGGATACACCACCTGGGCCTCGTCCAGGTCCCCGCTGGTGAACAGCTTCTTCAATCCGCTGCGGAGGTTGCGGATGTCCGCCACGGCGATCGGCGTGCTCATGCCGTCAGGCTCCTCTCCGGCTGTGGTTGAAAGGTCCAGCGCACCACCCCGCCCCGCTCCACGCGCACCCGCAGCACGGCGCCGCGCTCCTCCCCCGGGCGCGGACGGGGGGGAGGGGCGGCCTGGCGGACCTCGGGAACGCCCTGGCCTTCGGACGCCGCGCCCTTGCCGCCGATGGCCCGCCACAGCCGCTCGGCGTCGTATCCGGGCACCCCCGGCACCGCGTTCAGGGGCGGATGCGACGAGTAGACCAGCCAGGCGCGGGCCCATCCCTCCCAGTTCACCGGCTCGGCCGGCACCCCGGCCTCGGGGACGGGCTCACCAGCGCGGAGGAGCAGCCGGGCGCGAAAGCCTTCCGTGTTCTGGGTGATCAGGATCAGGTGGTCGCGCAGGATGTCGCGGCTGGTCTGGATGCGGGTCTGCTCGAAGGCGAGCAGCGCCAGCGCCCCCTCGGCGACGGCGCCCTTGAGCCGCTCCGCCTGCGCCCGCACGCGGTTGGCACCCCGACCCTCGCCTGCGCCCAGCCAATGCAGCCAGGCACGCTCGGCACCGGCCGGCACCAGCCCGCGGGTCGTGAGCGCCTCCGCCAGGTGCTGCTTCCACCCGGCGCCCAGCGAGCCCCGCCCGCTGAGCACCACCTGGTCAAAGCCGGGCGGCGCCCACGCTGGCTGCAGGCTCAGCCTGCCCAGCAGCGCGTCCAGGGGGGTGTCGATGGCCGCGCGGAAGTACTCCCGGGCGGTGTCGTCCGCCAGGAACCGGGCGACCTCGGGGTCGGGATCGGCGTGCAGCGCCTCCGGATCGGTAAAGCGGGTTTCCTTGATCCCCCGCAGCTTGCGGGCGCCTCCCCCCACCACGCCCAGGAACGCCCCCACCGCTTCGTCGAAGCGGTTCCCGGCCGCGCGAGAGACGGCAAGCCCCTCCACCGCGATCTCAGCCAGCGTGTCGCCCGCGAACGTGCACCGGACGGCGGCGTAGTCCACCGTCCCGGCACCCACGTCTACTACCAGGGTACGTGCCGGGCGGCTTCCCTTTCCCCGCCGCAGAAAACCGTACACCACCGCCTCGGCCTCACGCAGGGGAAAGACCTCGACGGCGCTCCTCCACCCGGCAAAGCGCTCCATGAGCGCGCTCTGCTCGGCGTGGGTAAAGGAATCGGGGACGGTCACCAGCAGCAGGTAGCGCAGCGGAGCCGGGAGCGGCCGGGAATACGGCCGCCAGATCCCGTCCACCCACCGTGCCAGCCGCACGTTTCCGCCCTCCCGCTCCACCAGCTCGCCCAGCCGGCCGATCACCTCGCCGGCGGCGATCCAGGCCGCCTGGTCGCCCGGGTTGTCCATCAGCGCCTGCTTGAGCGAATCGAACCCGTGGCCATCGGTGGCCAGGCGGCCCCGGTCCCCCGCCTTGACCACGTGCCCCTCGGCGTCCACGCCCACCTCGCTGTCCAGCTCCCCCGGCCACTCCTCGGGATTGGAGTCTGGGTCCGCCGGGATCAGCGGATCGGGGATGCAGACCGCCGCCACACGCTCCGGGCCTTCCATGTCGCCCAGGAACGCCATGCGGGTCGCGCTGGTGCCGAAATCGACCGCCACCCCGTGAATCTGCTCGCCGGGGTACACGCGGACGCTCTCTCGCGCGCTCTCGAGGGGACGCGCCTCGAGCTCCACGTTCTCTCGCACCTCGCTCCAGAAGCCGCGGACCTCCACCTCCAGCCGCCCCGTGCGGGCGGCCACGTCGAGCAGTTCCGCGGGAAAGACCTCCAGCGGCAGGTCTAGCTCGGCCCGGTCCAGAAGGAGCGAGAGCTCCGCGGCGGCTTGGCCCGCGTGGCGGATGGCGGCGCGCACGGGCACCGCGACGTCACGCCCCCCGGCCAGCGCCCCGGCCCGCGCCCGCGCCTTCAGCTCCAGCCGCACGGGATACGGACGCGCGGTGACGCCGGGCTCGGCCGGGTGCAGCAGGCGCAGCGTCCCCAGCTCCAGCGGGACGTCCGCCGACCATTCGCGCGGGTCGATACGCAGTCCCCGGTATAGGTACCCCTGGTCCAGCCGCACCAGCACCCGCGGCGGGCGACGGACGGGAACGTGCCCCAGCCGAAGGGTGCAGGGGAGGTAGAAGGAACCCGGAAGCACCCGGATGCCGCCCGCCGCCACCCCGCCCACCTCCACCTCGATCCCCGCGCGCAGGGGCACGCCCACCGGGGCGCGGTCCACGTCCACCACGCTGTCCGGTGCGTACAGCGCCAGGGGCGCCGCGCCGGCCCCCCGCTGCACCGGCACCTGCACCCGCAGGGGCGACGCCTGGCGCCCCGCCGCGCCTGCCGTGGGCGTGCGCACCTCCACCACGCGAGCCGCCTCGGCGTCCGGGCGCAGGGGGACCTCCGCCTGCAACCCCGTCCCCCACACAGGGACGGTGACCCGGCCCCCGCGGCGGCGCCCGGAACGGCGCTGCAGCGCCAGCCGCACGGCCGTCGGCGCGCCGCCGCCGGTGGCCAGCGGGAGGGGGGCGCCCGGCGCGAACGGGGCGCCGTCCGCGCCCAGCAGCACCGGGGCCAGGACCGTAGGCGACAGGAAGTGCCACCCCCACCAGCCCAGCACCCCGAGCGCCGCGACCGCGCAGGCGGCCAGGATCAGGTACTCCGTGAGCCCGAGCAGCGACTGGGCCCAGCTGCGGCGCAGTTCCAGCACCGTCAGGACGGGGGGCGCGGCGAGCGCGGCGGTATCGGGGCGGGGGCCCACCAGGGCGGCGACCTCCATCTTCCAGTCCACGGGAACGCGGCGGCGGAACGCCTGGCGCCGCAGCTTGGCGCCGAACGCCTGGGAGGGAAGGCAGCGGGCGGCGTGCGCGTGCACCTGGTCCGCGGCCCGGGCGTCCAGCGACGCCGTCTCCCCCCGCAGCACCCATGCGTCGGGCGCCAGCACCATGGTGTCGGGAGATTCGCCCGGGCGCGTGCAGAGAAGCCTGGCCTGCAGGCGCAGCAGGTCGCCCTGCGCCACCGGCCGCGGGGGTGCCAGCACCACCCGCAGCGACCCGGACGGGAGCAGGCCGGAAGTGGACTCGAAGAAGCCGGGGCGGGGATCGTAGCGTGGATCTACCGCCCGCCACGTGCTGTCGCTCCGCGCCTGCAGCGCCAGGGGGAGCGAGGCGGGCGGGTTCATCATCCGCTCCAGCGAAGCGCTGGTGACCTTCCACAGCGCTACCCCGCCTTCCGCGCCCGGACGGCCGCCGCGGCCCAGGAGGCGAAAGGTCATGGAGCGCGCGGCGCGGGCGTGGTGGCCCTCCACCGCCCGCCCCGCGGGCGAGTCGCCGAAATCGCGGACGATCTCCGCGGCCAGCGAGTTCACCTCGTTCACGCGCCCGCCCACCTGCACCCAGATCCAGTAGACCGACGCCGGGAGCTCGCCCCGGTCCCGGGCGAAGGCGGCGGAGGCGGCGGCGTACTGCTCCGGAAAGGTGAGCAGCGGGCGAGAGAACGCGCGTGCCTCCGTTCCGGGCCCTCCTCCCCCGCGCTCGGTGGCGCAGTCGGGGGGGGCGCTGGCGAGCCGGCAGGTGATGGCGGCGCGGATCTCCGCGTCCACCCTCTCCCGGTCCCCCGCCCCCGAAGCGTGGAGGAGGCGGAAGGCGGGCGCGGGCTCGCCGGGCGCGCCGGGAAGGGTGAGCATCTGCCGGAGCACCTGCCCCACCCGCTCGCCGGAGCTTTCCCGCGTAAGGGGCGCGCGGCCGGGAAACTCTTCGGTCGCCCCGTCGGCAAAGAGCGCGACCGCATCTCCCGGGAGCACCAGGGGGCCGGTGCCTGGCCCGGCAGCGCCGTCGGCGAACAGCAGGTCCAGCACCTGCCCGCGCCAGACGGCCAGCGAGTCGCCGTACGCCTCCGGGTGCGCGCCGAACGGCGACCCTACCCGGCGCTCCCAGGTGACCACCACCAGGGTCCGCCCTTCATCCTGGCCCGCGGCGGGCAGGGCGAGGAGCGCCAGCGCCAGCCCGCAGGCGAGCCAATTGGCGTGCTTCACGGTGTCTCCCCCCCGTCGGACGCAGGCGGCGGCCTTCCGATCACCCGCGGCTCCGGCGGCGCGGCGGGCCGATCGGCCGTGCCGCCCTCCGTGGGCAGCGCGGGGGGCGCCGCCGGGGCTCCGGGGACGGGCGCGGGTTTGCCTACCACCCATGGCCCGGGGTCCACGTCACGCGCGTGCAGAGGCGGGCCGGCGGGGTACGCGGTCTCGGACGCGGGATCTTCCCGCGGCGCGGGCGCGGACGGGGGGGCGACGGCGTCCGGGGGCGCCGGAGCGGGGAGTCCGACCACGCGGGGCGCCGGCGCGGCCCCCTGCCCATGGGCGCGGGGCGGAGTGGGCTCGGCGGGTGGCGCCCCGATCGTTCGCGGGCCCGGTGCGGTCTCGTGCGGCGGGAGCGCGGCACCCGCGGGCCCGGGCTCCGGCACGCCGATGGTGCGGGCGGCTTCCGGCGCGGGCTCAGCCGTGCCGATCCCCACGCGGCCGGCGTCAGGGCGCGGGGGGAGTGAGGACCCGGGAAGGATCTCCCAGACGCGCACGGCCAGCCGCTCGGCGGGGATGCTGAACTCGCGGCGAAAGACGACGATGCGGGGGGACTGCCGCTGAATGACCTCGGGGGTGTACCCCTGCAGCGGCTCCGGGCGCAGCTCCATCTCCATCCGCTGCACCTCAATCCACTCCCGGAGCGCCTCCGGGGTGGGGAGTTCGGGGGGGAGGGGGTTCCCCTCCCATCGCGCCTCCGTCCCGCGCTCCACCACCAGCCGGAACTCCGAGGCCCGGGGCTCCGCCTCCTCCAACACCAGGGGGTGCCCCTCCACACCGGCCGCGGCCAGCCAGACCGGCGCGCCCAGGTGGGCGAAGAGCCCACCGAGGCTCCATCCTTTCCCCGCGTCCCAACGCAGCAGGTAGCCGCTCCCTCCGCGTCCCGGCACGGCCGCGCCGCGGAGCGGGACGTCCAGCGCCAGCCACAGGGTGTTCGCCTCGGCACCCTCGAGACTGTAGGTCATCCCTGGGATGGCGTCCCCCGCGAAGCGCGCGGGACCCGGCTGCACCGCGCCCCACGCCGCCGCGATCTGCGTCCCGCGGCCCAGCTTTACCGACGAGGGGCGGTCCCCGTCCACCACCTCGGCCCCCATGCGCAGGGTGGGACGCGGCGTGTCGGGATCGTCGGAGAAGTGGAAGGCGAACGGATCGTCGGGATCGCGGACCACGTGCAGGGGCGCAAAGGAGCGCAGCAGCGTGGCGTCCATCGCGGGGAACAGGGGAAGGGGCGTGCGGGCGACCCACAGCACCACAAGGCTCTGCGCGCCCGTCGCCGATTCGAAGACGGCCTCGGCGCGCTCGTACCCCGCCACGTAGCCCCAGAGGTCGATCCACAGCCCCGCCATCCGCGGCGTGGCGGGGATGCGGACCAGGGGCGCGTGCGACTGGGGCTGCACCAGGCGAAGCCGCTCCCACGGCACGGGCTCGGGGACGTACAACCCGCCCCAGCACAGCGGGCCGCCGGGCCCCGTGACCAGCACCGGCGCGCTGGGGTCGGCCCAGTCGGCGGCGCGGGCAATGCGGGGGGCGCCCGGCCGCAGCCGCCAGCGGACGGACTCGATGCGCGGATCACGGTCCGCCCCATCCAGTGGCACGGGCCCGCCCAGGCTGCCGTACACGGTCGCCGTGGACAGCACCTCACCCCCCGCGTACACCGACCAGCTGTCGGGCCCCAGCATCAGGCGCGTCTGCGGGAGCCCGGAGCCGCTGTCGCGGTCGAACCATTCCCGCAACCCGTGCTCCACGAGGGCGATCCGCGGCCCGAAGCGGTCCACGTCGGCCTCGCGTCCCAGCCCGGTCTCTCCCCCCGCGCCGGGGACCATCCACTCCTCGCTCACCTGCGCCAGCAACTCGCCGTTGGCCTGGGCGACCACGAAGGCCCTGCGCGTCCGCCGGTCGGCCACGCGCCACAGGCAGGCGTGCGCCGCCGCCTCGCCTCGCCCGGCCGGTACCCGCCACTCCCGCGCGCCGCCGAACAGCGTCTCCCATGACTGTTCCGACTGGAGCAGCCATGCCTCCACACCAGGCGGGGTGGGCTGCGGCGCCTCCGTCCCGCCGCCGACCTCCGGGGGAGGAAGCTGGGCGCCCAGGCGCTGCGCCCGGAGCTGGCACCCGGCGGCGCCGCCCGCCCGGCACGACACGATGTCGGGGAGCAGGGCCCCCTCGGGGACCAGCACAACCAGGCGCACCGGGAGGGCGGTGTCGGCGTCGGCCACGTACCGGCTCCATCCCGCCTGCGTGGCGGCGCGCAGATCGCGCACCTCGAAGCTCGCCGGCTCGTCGAACGCGGTGCCCGACGCGTCCCCGTCGAGCGGCTGCACGCGAAGCGCGCCCTCCACCTCGAAGCCGCGGCGCTCGGGGCGCCCGGCCGCGCGGTCCAGGGTGAAGGTGCCCTCGTACTCCAGACGAGGACGCGGCACGTGCGCGAGCCGCGCCCAGGTCGCGTCGCCCATGGCGCACCGAAGCACCTGCCGCGCCTCGCCCAGCCGCTTCTTCCACTCCTCCGGCAGTCCGGCGGCCGCCCAGCGCACGCGCACGTGCACCGCGTCGCCCACGGCGGCGTAGCGCCAGTCCAGCGTGGGCGGCTGTGCCCCCCAGCCGGGGCGCGTGAACACGGCCTCCGCCTCGTCGTGCCCCAGCGCTGCGACGCCCGCGCCGCCCGCCTCCGGGAGCAGGCGCACGGTGTCGTCCTGCAGCGAAAGGACGCAGGCGATGGAGGTGCCGACGGTCGCCTCGCACTGGCGCAGCACGCTCTCGGCCAAGTCCAGCTCCTCCCAGCGCAGGAGCCACGCGCCGGCGCCGTCGGGGACCAGCGCCCGCGCGAGCCGCGTGCGGAGGGAGCGCTCCATCCGCCCAAGCGCCGCGCGCCCCACCCGCCCGCGCGGCAGCTTCCCGCGATCCACCACGAGCCGCGGCTCGGCCGGCGTCCCGGCCGCTGACGCCCCGAGCGTCACCTTGCCTGGCACGGGTCGCCCCTCGCGCGTGAACAGCCGCCGCACTCCGGTCGCCATCCGCTTCGCCGTTCGCTTGATCATCGCCTCGACACCTCTGCCCAGCGCTCCACGGCGAGGGCGATATCGGCCCCGATCGGCACCGCCTCCGTCGGCTCGTCATCCACCAGCACCGCGACCACGATCCCTTCCGCGCGCCCGGCGCCCGGGAGCGCGGCGAGGACGAACGCGTGATGAGTCTTCGTCGTCCGCGGGCCGCGGGGGGCTTCCGCCAGCGCCGCCGCCACGGCGTCCAGCTCTCCCCGCGCGGGGTGACGGCCGTACGCATGGATGCCGGCCGGGTTCCGGGGGTACGCGGGGTCCTCGCACGCCCGTGCGCCCCGCGCGGAACCCGCCGGCGCTCCGGCGACCCGGCCGGCCGCGGCGAACAGGCCCGGGACCAGCACGTCGTACAGGGACCCCACGTCGGGAGGCGTGGCGAAGGGGAAAACGACGCCGCACCCCCAGTCCACCAGCGCCTGCCACTCCACCCGGCGGCCACGCGCGGCCTCCGGGAGAGTTTCCTGGCTGTAGGTGCCGGTCTTGCCACCCCAGCGCTGGCGGAGCCCGGACCAGCGGGGCGTCCCGAAGAAACGGCGCGCGGTTCCGTCCTGCAGTACGGCGCGCAGGGCCGAATGCAGCGCGGGCACCGCGGGAGCGGCGCGATCCAGGAGCGGCTCGCCCGCGCTCCCCGCGCACTGCGCCCGGAAAAGGCAGGGATGGACGGTGCGTCCGTCGGGGCGCACGGCGGGGGCGTACAGGACCGAGAGGGCCAGGACGGAGCCCTCCACCTGTCCCTGGCCGATCAGCAGCTGCGCGTACTGCACCTCCGGCTCGCCCTCGTTCCGGCCGCGTTTCACGGTCTGCGAATCGCTCCCAAGCGCCTCGACCGCCGGCGCGGTCGTGGTGTGCGGGTCCAGCCGGGCGGGGCTGGGAACACGGGGGTAGGAGAAGTCGCGCCCCGGAAGCAGCGCGGGAACGCTCCCCGCGTTCGCGGGGGTGAACCACGCGGCCAGAGGCACCGTCACCGGCGCGCCCCGCCGCTGAAAGGTGAATGACGCCGGTCGCGGCTCGCCCCCCGCCTGGCCCGGCCAGGGCTGAAAGCCGCTGCGCACCAGCAGGCCGTAGACGCTGCGCGGAACGCCGCCGCGCCCGCCCAGGTCCTCGGCCAGCCCGTCGCGCACCCCGTCGGCGACGGAACTGCCCGCACCAAGCACCAGGACGGTGGAGTCGCCCCCCAGCATCCCCATTTCTCCCGCGGCCAAGGGAGGCGACGCCGGCCCAAGGGAGCGGAGCGGCGCCGTGGCGGGACCCACGTGCCGGAACCCGGTCATGATGAAGAAGCTGTTGCACGACTGGGCGAACCGCTCCACCAGGGTGCTGCGGTTGAAGGCGGCGTCCGTGGCGGGGAGCAGGTGCGAGGCGCCCGTCCCCGCGTGACACTTGCGCGGCGAGGCGGGGCCGGGACGGCCGGGCCGCTGCCGGGAAACGAAGAGAAAGGCGGAGTCCCGCAGCCGGGACTCGGGCACCGTCCACCCCGGCCGCGCCGCGGAGGGCGCGGGCCCGTCGCGGAGCCCAGAGTTCACCAGGGCGTAGGCACCCACCACCTTGATGGTGGAGCCCAGGGGCCGCCGGCGCTGGAACGCCGTGTTCTCCAGGCCACGGGCCAGCTGGGCCCCCGCCTCCCACGCCGACGGCGGGCGGTCGGACGAGGCGGTGCGGCTGTTGGCCACCGCCAGCACCTCGCCGGTCCGCGTGTCCAGCACCAGGGCGCTCACGGCCGACGCACCGTCGAAATCGTCCACCCCTGCCGCACGGACGTCGACGATGGACTGCACGGCCAGCTGCAGGTCGCCGTCCACGGAAAGCTCCAGCGGCGGAAGCGAGTCGCGGGGGGTGGAATCGGGCACGAAGGCCCGCAGCGCGGCCTCCACGCCGCGCAGCCCGCCCGGGTCGCCCAGCAGCGGCGCCAGCCCGGCGCGCCGGTAGAACTCGTCCACGAAGCGCCGCCGCCCGCCCACGCCGGAGAGGGTGGCCCAGGCGCGCTCGCCGCGGTCTACCACGCGCAGGTGCACCCCGCCGGCCGTCCACTCCATCCACTCACCGTTCCCTAGCACCGTCTGGCGGTCGGCCAGCACGACTCCATCCGCGCCCTGCACCGCCCCGCACGCGGCTCCCGCCGCTACCGACACGGCGCCGCGGCCGGCGCCACCGGCGGGGCGCAGGTCCAGGGTGCACCCGCCGCACCCGGCGGCTGGGTCGGCGCTCCACGTTCCCACGCGCGGGTCGCCCTGGAACGCGTACGCGCCCAGTGGATGGTGACTCCCGGACGATGCGTCGACCAGCGCTCCTCCCATGGTTCCCAAGCACAGCCTTCCCGTGGCGCCGGTGAGCGAGAAGGAGGCGAGAACCTCGCCTCCCCGCAGCGCCTGGACCGCGTAGCGCGCGGTGGAAGCGCGCAGAAAGACGGCGGGGAGGGTCGAACCCGGACGGGGCTCGTCGTTGAAGCGCGTGCTCCCGAAGCGCACGCCCCACAGCGCGCGGGCGGCGGGCTGCGCCTCCTGCCGCCCTGCGGCGCCGGACGCGGCGGGGTCACGCCGCTCCAGGCTCCAGTCGAACGCCAGCGGAAGGGTGAAGGCGTCCAGCAGGTAGCCGCGCCCCGCCAGCGATGCATTGGCGCCGTCCACCAGGGCCGCGGCGGTGGGGGCCATGTCTCCCCAGCGCACGCGGCGGTATCGGTCACCCAGCTGCTCGTCCACGGCGCGCCGCACGCCGGGGGCCGCGGCCGGCGCGTCGCACCCGGGGTGCTCCACCGGCCGCCACGCCACCCGGACCGAGTCTTCCCCGCGCTCCAGGCACAGGAACTCGGCGTCGATCATCTCCTGCACCACGTCCTCCACCTCGAGGCTGGTGCGCCGCCGGGCCAGGTTGCCCTTGGTGAACAGCACGTGCGCGGGCATCACCTGGAAGCTGGAGGGGAGCGGCCCGGCGCGGTCCGGGCCCTCGGCCACCCACAGGCGCCCCAGCCAGCGTCGGTCGCCCCCGCCCCCCGTGTCCGCCGCGCCCGCGCGCGTTTCCGTGGCGCGGACCCGGTTCTCGCGCTCCAGGACGAACCCCGCCCCGCGGTCCGGCGCGGCGGACACGTGGAACGCGACCAGCCCCAGCCACAGCTCGTCCCCTGCATACAGCGGATACACGCTGTCGGCGCCCAGCGTGCCGCCGCCCCGGGCCCCGCCCGCCCGGGCGATCGCCATCCGCCGCAGCCGGTCGTGCACGCGCACGCACCCCGCGGGGCGAGGCCGGGCGCTCGCGTCGCACTCGACCACCTGTGCCGCGCGGCCCGGGATGCCGTAGCCGCGGAAGGGAAAGCGCACGGGCTGGCGCGCGGCGGGGTCGGCGCTGCTCCCGATCCAGTCTTCGGGACGCAGCCGCGCCCCCGCGAGCGACACGGTCGGAACGCCATCGGTGCCCACCGCCACCTCGATCCGCCCGTCGCCCACCCAGGCGCGATGATGCCCGCCGGAGCAGACGCGCGTGGAGTCGCCGCGCGTGCGCTCTCCCGGCTCCAGCACCTGGTAGCACGCGTCGTTTCCGCCACGCCGGTCGTCCCGCAACTCCAGCAGCGCCCCTTCGCCGGTCCACGCGCCGTGCACGTAAAGCCGCCCCACCGGCGGGCGACCACTGTCGCCGGACCACGATGCCAGCAGCGGAATCAGGCCAAAGGGGACCAGCAGCAGGAGTAGCGCGCCGAACAGGATGATGCGGCGCGGCCAGCGCTCAGTTCGCATCGAAGCCTCCCGCCGCCACGCGCCACTCCCCCACAGCCGACCAGGCGGCAAGGGGGAGCACAAGGGCGGCCGCATAGAGCAGGTGCGTGGTGGTGCCGTGGCTGACCCAGGGGAACACCAGGCCGGTGATCGGTATCTGCGGCGCCACTCCGGTGCCCAGGTGCACCAGCCACTGTGAGGGGAGGAGGATGGCGGTCATCCCCAGCAGGAGCCCCGTGGCGCGCAGCAGCACCGCGGGCGCGTCGGCGGCGTACCCGCGAACCGCGTCGGGGTCCTCGCGCGCGGAGGCGTCGTCGACCTCCTCCTCCACCAGGCGCGCTTCGCGCAGCGCCTGGTCGGCCGCGAAGGCGAGCAGGAACGCCGCGGCGACCAGGACGAGCGAGATCAGGAACGCCCAGCCCAGCCCGAAGTTGGAGGAAACGCCGAACACGGCCAGGTCGGAGTTGAGGTTGGGGACCCAGCGCGGACCGCCCCCCGGCTCGCTGGCCAGCCAGCGGACCTGGGTGATCCACTCTCCCGCGGTGGGATATGCGGCGTTCTCCACCAGGGCAAAGCGCTGCCGGGGCCGCTCCAGCACGTCCTCGGGCGCCTTCTCCACCATGAAGTTGAGCGCGTCCAGGGCGCCCAGCAGCATCAGCCCCGAGGCCGCGGCCAGCCAGAACCGCACCCGTGCCGCCGCTGCCCCCATCCGCCCACGCCCTGCTTCCTCCGTCTGCACGGCCCAGAGAAAAAAGCCGGCAAGTACCGCCGGGATCCACGCCGCCAGGCTCCCCATGTCGTCCAGTGGCCACAGCGCGCCCACGCCGCCCACCACGAGGGCGCCTCCCCAGGCAAGGACCAGCAAGATCACATCGCTGTGGCCTTCGGTCCCGCCGCGCCGGAGCGCCCAGAACCCAAGCGCCGCACCGGCCACGAGCGAGAGAAGACTCACTACTTTCGGCATCCCGGCGCCCGTGAGCAGGAAGACGACGAGTGCCACCCAAACCGCGACACTCGTGCGCAGCATCCACATCGACTCACTCCGCTTCTCCGCCTCCCCAGGCTCATCGGTGCTGTCGGCCTGATCCCAGTGGACCGCCGCGTACCACGCCAGCGCCGCCATGATGGACAGATGCAGCGCCAGGGCACCGCGATCCAGCTTCATGTACAGAACGCCCGCACCCGCGCACCCCACGCCGGCCAGCCCCAGGGATGACGCTACCGGGTGCGCCAGCGCCCACTCGACAAGCCCCGCACCCATCTGCCGCGCGCCAAGCAGGCGGCCGACGAATGCGACCCCGGCGGCAATGAAGAGCACGGCCACGGCTCCCAAGGCCAGCAAGGCACGCCAGCCGTTCACCGGGCCCGCGACGGTAGCCGCGTCGCGAAGCCGCGAGAACCACATCCCCGTCGCGGGCGTCAGCCGCGCGTCCAGCACGCACCAGCCGAACGCCAGCGCGAAGGCGAGCGCCACCCCTACCAGCCCGAGCGCGGTGCGGTAGGCGATGCCCCTGTCCAGGAAGGTGAACCACGCCGCGAAGCAGAGCACCGCCACTGTCAGCGTCATCGCCTGGATAAAAGACTGGCCGTACGTGGGGGTGGCGGCCAGGTCGGGATGCGTGCTCAGGTACATCTGAAAGGCCAGGCCGACGAAGAGCAGGAGCGAGATCGCGATGGAGGCGAGTTGCAGGCAGGTGGCCGGGGACATCCCGGCCGGCGCGAGCAGCTCCCGCCCCCAGTCCGGGTGCTTGCGGACGAAGGCCGCGCGGCGGCGGCGGGCCACCGTCAGCGGAAAGGCCTGCACCAGGAGCGCAAGGCCCAGGAAGGCGCCGCCCCCGGTCCGGGCCGCCCGCTGGACGGCGCCGGCACGCGAAGGCGCCACGCGCACCAGCGTGCCGCCCACGCCCAGCAGCAGTTCGCCGGGCCGATCCCCCACGCGCACCACGGTGTCCTCGGGAAGGAGCCGTGCGGCCGCGCCGTCCTCCAGCTCCACCGTCGCCGCGGGTTCGCTGCGGATCCGGATCTGCCGCTCGCGGCCCGCGACGGCGGCGGTGCACAGGATGACGCTCTCCGTGCGGGCGGAGTCCCGGACGCCGCCTTCGAGCTCCACCACCCGCTCACGGGCCCCGGCCGCGGCGCCCGAGGGGACGATCCAGGTGTCCCGGGGACGAGCCCGCGGGTCGCTCCGGGAGGGGTGGGCCACCCGCACCCGCAGCGCGCCCGGAGACGCGCCGCAACGGGGGATCTCGCCCAGCCACGCGGGGTGGTAGCTCTCCGTCCCGGCGCTGCCGCCCAGATACGCGGGGAGCCCCGGACGTCGGGCGTGCAAAAGGTCCAGCCGGTCACCGCGGGCGCGCACCACAAAGCTGTGCGGGCCCACGCGGGCGACGGAGCTGTCCTTCAGCTCCAGCCGTCCCAGGACGGCGACGGTGTCTCCCGTCGCGGAGTCCGACACGGTCCACGGGTGGCCCGCCCGCGATCCCACGTCCAGCTGCTCCAGGGAGGAGGACCGCATCCGCACCCACAGGCCGGGGAGCTCGGCCGCGACGCGAGGCTGCAGCACGCGGGCGCGGGGGGCGCGCGGCTCGCGCAGGGTGGCCAGGGGGTGGTCCGGTTTCGTCACGCAGATGCTGCGCGGCCACCACCAGCGGCACTTCCGGACGCGCCGCCACGCCTCGCGGGTGCCGGCGGCGATTTCCCGGCACGCCGCTTCCGCGTCGGCGGGCGCCGCGCCCTTGCTCCGCCACACACGGGGACGGCCGTGCGCGGCGGGACAGGAGACCACCCGCACCCCGCTGCGCGAGCCGGCTACGCGCACGGCGCTGAGCGGGTCGACCACCGCCCCCTCCCACCTCCTCGACGCACCGCGAATCCACACCGCCAAGCCGGGAACGCGGCCTACATACACGGTGTCACGCCCGCTCGCCACGGCGAACGTGCGGGCGTCGCTGCGCGTCCAGGGGGATACGGCTGTGCGCGGAAGCCGCTCGTCGTCGCCGGCCAGCACATTCGTCCCCGCCGCCGCCGATGCGATGTGCCACCGGGGGGAGGCACCTCGGGACAGCGTCAGCAGCGCGGCCGCCCCCCGGCCGTCGATCCCCGCCAGCGTTACGTCAGCGAGCACGGAGTCTCCCAGCAGCACGGTGGGAGATCCAAGGACTGGGGCCGCTCTGTACCCGGCCACCTCGGCGGCGGCGTCGGCGGCGCCCCCATTACCTAAGGGAAGCGTGATGGCGAGGAGAGCGAGAAGGATTGGACCGGCCACTGCCAACAGCAGATCCGCCGGGCCAGGTCGAGCGAGAAGTAAAGGGCGGGAGGAGAGGGGCGATCCGACCATAAAAGTCTCATTGATTCCGGCCTCGCGAAATGCAAGGCGCCAACATCAATCGCGAGTGCGTCAAGTACTTTATCGCAAACGCGGGTTTGGCCGGCGGCGTCCCTCTCGTACCGGCGCCGAAGTCAAGCGCGTACAGGTGCGTCTTTCGCTCAAGGACGTTGAGCTTTGCCGCACTACCAGCACTTGGGCAATCCTTACTAATTTCCGGAGATCAGCTTCCTACAAAAATGGATTCCTATTGTATGAGCAGGCGGAGCAGAGGGCAACACTTTCGTTCATGGTTGAGAACCATTCGCCGGAGGTCACGGTACTTGCCTTCGGGCCGAGATGCAGCGCCCGGCAGAACGATGTCCCGAACCGTGCTCACCCCGATCAGGAGCATGCTCTCAGGCCCATCTACCACCGGGACGGCTCCGATGTGATCGCGCATCAGCTCGGCGGGGCAGAATCGGCTCGTCTGCAAGGATCCGAACGGGCGTGGCATCATCAGCTCTCCGGCATTTCATCTTTCACCTCCGGGGACAGCGTGCGGCGCGGACGGATGCGCCCGGCCCGCGCCGCTCACCGCTACGCTCAATCCTGCGCCTGCACCCGGTAGAGCAGCCACGTCACGGTATGGGCACCCCATTATACGCTTTCTCGGACCAGCCGGTCCGGGGTCTCGGCGAGTATCTAGGGCGTTTTGGCACAGACATGTATGCGGGGCACGCATGAACCAGCGCAAATCCGCGCCACTTCTTGGCACTGGTCCGCTTGGCTTGACTTCCGCCTCAAACTGAACCAGACTGGTGCGCCATGACCAACCTCGAACAGCACGTCTACGACCTCGTCACTCACGGTATACGGGGCGACGCACTGGCCGTCCGCCAGCTCGCCCGCCGCATGCTCAACGCTGCCCCGGTCGTCTCTGACGCGAACCGTTTCTACACCGCCCTTGAGCGGTTGTTGGCGCAGCCGACCGAATCCCCGTGGCCTGCCGCCCCGGGAGATCCGCTCGGCAGTCTGCTACGCGTGGAATTGTCACCCGCAGTCGAGCGCCCCGTTTTAGCCGGCCCGGAGCAGCGTGCGATCGACGCCATTGTCGCAGAACGGGCCGCACTCAGCACGCTCGTCGGGGCCGGGCTGGAGCCAACGAAGACGCTCCTGCTTACCGGTGCGCCAGGCGTCGGAAAGACGATGACGGCCACGTATCTGGCCGCTGCGCTCGATCTGCCGCTACTCACACTCGACCTCGCCGAGGTAGTCTCCCGATATCTGGGCCAGACAGGTCAGAACCTGCGGCAGGCTATGGAAGCTGCTCGTTCGAACCCGTGCGTGCTTCTGCTGGACGAGTTCGATGCTGTTGCCAAGCGTCGGGATGACCCTGCGGACATCGGCGAGTTGAAGCGGATTGTGAACGTCCTTCTGCTGGAACTCGAGAGGTGGCCCGCCGAGGGACTTCTGATCGCCGCCACTAACCATCCAGAGCTGCTGGATCGAGCGATCTGGCGCCGTTTCGACCGAGTCCTCGAGCTGGGGTTGCCCGACCGTAATGCACGAGAGACGATTCTTACTCGCGCCATCAGCCGCACCTCCCTCCCGACGGATCAGCGCATGGTCCGGCTATTCGCGGAAGCGGCCGAGGGTCTCTCAGGCTCGGATCTGGTCCGACAGGTGAGATCTGCAGCGAGAGAGTCGGTCCTCGAGCCCTGCTCGCTTGGACAGGCGCTCGCCCGCTCTGCACTGTCTACGCTGGCGGACCGCATGCCCGCCGGACTTGCTGGTGAGGCGCTCTGTGCACTGGCACACCACGGCGCCGGCTTTTCGCTGCATCAGATCGCGGAACTGCTCGCCACTCCCTACTCGACCGTTCGACGACGGGTAAGATCGTGGGAAGCTCGGGAGGACGCGCAGGTCTCAACCGCCTGATCGCGTAACCATCGAATAGACCAGCGCACGCCATGGCGGAAGACCGCGAACGGCCAATTCGCGAAGGTGGAGAACGCCTCCGCCAGCCGACCATATGGGGTGGTGGCGGCGGCCCCGAGAACCTTCGCGGCGACCCGGCAGCGGAGGCAATCCGGCTCCGCCGTCATGTTGCTGCGCTCCGAACCGAGGCGCGCGCCATCGATCCCAGGCTACGCGGCAAGCGCGTAGTGTTCCGGGCGACAATGCACGCGGAATTCCTTGCCGGGACGCACTTCCCTCTCCCGCTGATCCAGGCAACCGGCATTGAGGTGGTAGGCAGCGCGCCCGCCCGCTCCGCCAAATCAGTCAGTGTCCCCGGAGATCAGCCCCTGAACCAGGCGCCGGCGCGCCTGCTGTTCATGGCGGCGACCGACGAAGAACTTGAGCGGCTCGAGTCAGTGCTTCAGGGCCCGCAGAACACGCCCGCCAAGGCATGGCTGGATGTGCGAAAGTTCGCTGAACTGCGGCTCTCGCGAGAAGACGAGGTCCTGCGCACCGACACGGAACCCGATCCTGGTAGCGCTCGCGGCTGGGAGGCAGTCCTCCACCCGCCTACTATGCGGTGGACGACCGACGAGGCCGATGCGAATCTCGAGGAAATCTATGCCAAGTTCGTCGACTGGGTGCGCAGCCTTGCCGGCGCGGAATCCGTTCGCGGGCGGCGCCGGTACATCGCAAACGGCATGTGCTATCTCCCCGTCCATCTCACTCCCGAACAGGCTCGAGAGGCGGCCCGTTTCAACGCGTTGCGCGTAATCCGGCCCCTCCCCTCCATGGCGGTGCCGGGCCGGCCCACAGGCACCCTTTTCCCACCTGGTGCACCACCATCCGCGTACACCCGGCCTACCGTCACGATTGCCATGTTCGACGGGGGCCTTGATCCGAAGTGCACGAGCGCGGCGCGATACACGACGCCGTACAAGCTAACGGACGAGGATCCAGTGGACGAATGGGTTACACACGGTACCGTGGTCAACAACGCGGTGCTCTACGGATCCGCAGCCGAATCGGGTCAGCTCCCCGAGCCAGCGGCGCACGTGGATCACTATCGCGTACTCCCCAGAAGCTCCGAATCGGCTGACTATAACCTGCTGGACGTCGTCGAGTCCATTGATGACGTGCTCCGCACCCGTGACTACGCGATTGCCCACCTCAGTTATGGCCCTGAGATCCCCGTTCACCCCGACGACCCGCCGCACGAGTGGACGGTTCGGCTGGACCGTGTCGCGCTTGAGCGCAAAGTGACGGTGGTGAGTGCGGTTGGCAATCTAGGCCGCGAGGACGAGACTCGCGGAGGAAATCGCATCTGCGTTCCGGCAGACATGGCGAATGGCATCGCCGTCGGCGCGTGCACAGGCGCAGACGGCGACGCCGTGCGCAGCGCAGATTACAGTGGTCGGGGCCCCGGGCGGCATGGTGGCTGGGTACGCCCCCACGGCGTCGGCCCCGGCGGGTGCCTCGCGCTTGGGAAGCCGTTCGTGGGTCTCGCCGCTCACGGGCAGGTGGAGGACGAAGGCACCAGTTACGCGGCCGCACTGGTCACTCACACGCTCGCGGGACTTGTGGGGGTTCTCGGTCGGCGGAGGTCGCGCCCAGAAACCCTTCGCGCGTTCGCGGTCCATTTCTGCCGGCGTGGCCCGGGCAGCCATGGCGTGCTGAAGATCGGCTACGGCCGCTTCGAACTAGACTTGCGAACGGTCCTGGACTGCTCCGAAAACGAAGTCACCGTTCTCTACGAGGACTCCGTCTCGCGAGGCGAGGCGATCGCTCTTCGCCTTCCAGTGCCCAGCGGGCTTGATCCCAAAACGGAAATAGCAGTGCGATTCACCCTTTGCTACACGTCGCCGGTCGACCCGTCTGACGTCGCTGGCTACACACAAGCCGGGTTCGAATGGCGAGTGACTCCCCACGCACGCCGCTACGCGCTTCTGGATGAGGAAACCCGCGAAGAACTGGATGTATTCGATGCCTGGGAAGAAGCTATTGTCCCCAGCGAGGTAAACGGCCGCCCGGTACGCCTCGCACGCAGACCGAAACGGCAGGGTTTCGGTACCCAACCTGGTACCGAACGCCGCCTCCGCGCGGAGGGAAAATGGGATACGACAATCAGCAAGTACTTCAGGGCGAAGGCAGAAGACCTTCATGAGCCTGTGCTGGAGTTGCGCCACCTGTTCCGTTCACGAGGCCGGCTGATTCCCAGAGACAAGCGCCCGAACCTTCGCTACACCTTGCTCGTAACAGTGCGCACACCGGAAGGGGTCCCACTGTATCCACTCGCAGAAGCGCAGTTCCAGCTCCCCGCGCTCCAAACCGACATCGCGATTGCCGTTTGACGCGCGCGTTGCGGCCGCGCTCTCACCGCAATCAACTCCGTCCAAGCAAATCTTCGCGGCCGCGCTCTCGTAGCGCGGCCACGGTTTCTTCCAGATATTGTTCAACTTCAGGAGAGTGAGACTCCTCACGTTGCCGAGCAGAGCGGAGTCCACCCGCTGCTTGCCACCCCCCGAGCCCTCGTTGCGCGGAAACAACGGCGTTCTCGAATGGGAAATCAAGCAGATCTATAAGAGCAGCAAACGCCGCAGGTCCTATCCCAGCAAGTCCCCGGTCGATCCTCTCAAGAGTTCGCAGCGAATCGACGGAAGCTTGTGAATAGCGAGCTATATCCTCGAGGCTGGCCCCCGCCGCCGTCCGGATCCGGGCCAGATAGCCGCCCACCATCTCTCCCGCAGCAGGACGGACCGCGGCTGCTGCTGCCCGTACCAGTCGACGCTCACTGCCCGCATGGGCTGCTCCGAGAAGCCGATCCCGCGTTGATGCCTTCAACTCCTCGGGCTTGACACTGTCCCAAATCCAGCTGGATACCTGCTCGGATTGTAGCCAGGTTTCCGGCCGGACCTCGTCGCCATGCTCACCCGGCGGCCCAAGCGGAGACGAGCCTGCATTCCGCTTGCTCATGCTCGACCCCTAGCCGGAATGTCTATTAGGTCCACACCCAGTTCTTTCAACTCTTTACGCATACGGCCGAGGGTGCGAAACCGCAGTTGTGAAGCGTTGTTTGGAGTGATGTGGTTCATCTCGGCGATCTCCTGGATC
Organism: Longimicrobium sp.; assembly: GCF_036388275.1. NCBI lineage: Bacteria > Pseudomonadati > Gemmatimonadota > Longimicrobiia > Longimicrobiales > Longimicrobiaceae > Longimicrobium > Longimicrobium sp. The sequence continues at coordinate 99,980 of NZ_DASVSF010000089.1, read as the reverse complement.
GAGAGTCCATTCAACAACGCCTCCCACACGTCTCGATAGCGCCCCGGCAGATTCTCGGAAGCCGTCGAGACCTGTCCCGCGACTACCCTGCGCCACGCCCTTAGTTCTGCATCGTCCAGATCCTCCGGAGCCTCGGCGATCCCGAGGAGTGCCGCTGGCGGGACAGCCGGCTTCGGCGGCGGGCGCGTAGCTCTCCGGTACGCACTGATGGCTCTGCGATGGGCGCTCATCCTCAGCCAAGCAGCGAGTTTAGCGGGTTCGCGCAGCGCGTCGAGTACCTCGAGCGCGTGCTCGATCGTCTCGGCAGCAAGCTCCTCTGCGTCATCGCCGCTCAACCCAAAGCGCCGGACAAGGTACGCAATCAGCCGCGCACCATGTCGGTCCACCAAGCACCGTTCGCCTTCCGTCCGCTCTCGTGCTTCGGCACTGCGAAGCCGTCCGACGATCTCCGCATCTGACAAGACCGGCCGGGCGATCACATCTTCTCCCATCATGCTCCAGTGCCTCGGGGCCCCGTCCCCGGGTTCGGCGATCCGTCGACTTCGGACCGCCGAACCCGGGGACGAATTCTCCTTACACCGCTCTTCCGCTAGCTCCTTGACCGAGGTGTAAGCGCCATTCGTCTCTCAGGTCGAACGGGCCACTGTCGCACGTTCAGCAACTCAAAAGGCCTGGGGTCGTCGCCCCCCGGCAAACCTTGCGGGAGGTACCATGAAGAAGTCGCCGTGGCACTCGGTCAAGCAGAACGTGCACCACGTCTGCACGAATTGCAACACCGGCAACAACATCGAGGCGGAGAACCTCCGCCAGGGCACCGGCAACAAGCCGCTCTGCTCCGAGTGCAAGGACCTGGTCGACAAGGGTCGCTGCTGATCGGGTCCAGCGGCGGGTCCGGAGCATCCGGACCCGCCGCGTCTAACCTCGCCTCTTCTCGACTTGCGGAGGCGAGCCGTACACAACCGCCAGAGGAACTCTCACGATGATCCGCAATGAAGACCGAGAGCTCGCCGATTTCGGGCGCGAGCTGGACCGCGGTGGCAACCCGCCGATCGCTCGCGGAGGCACCCTCGCCCGCCCGAACGATCCGCCGGGACACGAACACGGCCATGGCCACGGCAATGGGAACGGTCACGGACACGGGCACGGCCACACCGGGCACGGCCACGGGCAGGGGCACGGACACCACCGTCCCCCGCCGCAGGCCCGCTCTCACGCCTGCCTCTAAGCCAGGAAGGTACCGATGAAGGTGGGCCACATTCCCGGGCTGGAACGGGACACCGCAGGAATGCAGGACTGGTATCCGCAATTCCATGTGGTGGTCCCCCTTCACGGCCAATCTCATTGGAGGGGCGTGCTACAGCCGTTCCGCACCCGGCTGGACCGCTTCAAGGTCGCGCTGGTCTACCCCCCAGAGCCGATCTACCTGCCGAAGATCTGGATCATTGGGCCCGAGATTTCGCGCCGCACATCCCTTCCACCCGCACTTGCACGCGGATGGGTCCGCGTGCACGTTCTTCGCCCCGGACCGCACCTACGACCCGGAGCGCGACGACATCAGCCGGCTCGTGGATCTCGCCGGCGACTGGCTGCGTCGCCACCTCTTCTTTGAAGCGGTGGGCTGGTGGCCGGGGGGAGAGGCGCCGCACGACGCAGCGGACGTACTTCGCGCGCTTGAGCACAAGCCGGACGCGCGGTGCGTGTGTGGGAAGAAGCTTCCCTTCCGGCTGTGCTGCAAACAGCGCTACACCCAAATTGCCGCGGCCGCGTCACCGATCTCGCCCCAAGCGTTGCGCGAGCGGCGAGCCCAGCAGCAGGTCATTCAGACGATCCTGCAGCGATCGAACGCGGCGGCAGACCCGGCGTGCTTCGTTAAGCTCCCTCCGGAACTCGGACCGCCGGGTTGGCTGTTGGCCAGTCCGTCATGAGAGACTCCGTGGAAGTGGCGATTGTGGGGTCGCGCTCAAGACCTAGTCGGTCATGCGCGACGTGTACCCCAAGTGAACCCGCTCTCCGCGTTCACCCACCCCAGCGTGCTGCTGATGGGCGCGGGGAACCGGGAACTCGAGCGGCGCACGTCACGACAGAAGGACCGGCCGACGCCCTATAAAGTGTCATCACCAACACCGGGGCGACTCAGCCAAAGCAGGCTACCGGGCCAGCCCCACCGGCTACGAGATCTCGTCGAGCATCTTCTCCAGACGTCGGGGATGATCCTCCCCTTATCTCATGCACGATGTCGGCTTGGGCGACCACGCTCCGCAGGATGCCGTCACCATCCGTGACCATCACCCGCCGCACCTTCGAACTGCGCATCTTCTTCATCATGTCGTCCGCGCCGGCACCTGGGCGCACCGTCACCAGCGGGTCGGAGGTCATGTGCTCGCTCGACCCTCAGCGGGTCGGGGCAGATAAAGAACGTGACATCCGCCGGCTTCGACATGGTGATCCTGCTCGGCGCGTCGGGTAGCTGGAGCATTCGGGTGAACAACCCCGGGGGCACCCAGTCGAACACCTTTGGCTTCCAGGTGCAGCCGGCGGTCGCCCCATCCCCCCAGGTCAGCTCATCAGTCCTGGGTCGCCGACAGCGAACTCCGCCAACCAGACCGTGCACGTCAACGGAAGCAGTTTTAAGGGGGAACTGACCGTCACGGTTAACTGCCCAGGGGGCAGTTCAACGCTCAACGGGTCTGGGCTGATCAAGAATGTGACGTCCACTGGCTTTGACATGGTGATCCTGCTGGGGGCGGCCGGCAGTTGGAGCATCCGCGTGAACAACCCGGGGGGTACCCAGTCGAACACGTTCGCTTTCACTGTCCGCTGAGCAGTCGGCCCGCGATGGAAGTGCTCCATCGCGGGCCGACGCGTTCTTGAGGTCGAGATCGCGACATGCAATTTGTCGCATCCAGAAATGCAATTTGTCGCGCTAAGTTTGGGGCAGAGCGTGAACTCCGGATCGCTCAACATGATCATGATCCCCAGGTGCCGGCCGTATCTTCAGGGTAATTCCGGATCCTGGGTCCGATTCAACACCTATCGCTTCACCGGGTGTCCGAGCCAAGGAGCACGAACGCCCGTGACACGTTGAAGAAGATGTTGCCGACACACTCCACCCGGACCCATGCGCGCGGCGCCGCGGGTCCGTCCGGGATGGTGACGGCCTCGTCGCCGTCGTTCTGGGTCGCGTCGGCCAGCACCGTCTCGAACCTGCCCTGCTCGTCCGTCGCCAGGGTGATGCGGACCTGCATGCACCGCAGCGGCTCGTCTTGGGTACGAGCCGGGTCCCATTCCACCGTCAGGGTGGAGCCGCGGCGCACCTGGTCGCCGGCTCCGGGCTCGGTCACCCGGAAGGGGCCTACGCGCCTGTTGGATGCCGTGCGCGCGACCACCGTCACCTCCACGTCCGTAGTGGCGAAGGCCCCGCGGCCGTCACGCGCCGTGACGCGGAAGGTGAGCGGCCGGTTCGCTGCGGTGCTCCGTTCACCACCGGGAAGCTGCTCCCACCGAGAGGGGCTGTTGAACAGCAGGTCCGCGAGCCGCGGAAAGACTCGTTGCGCCGGCGTGTCCGGCTCGTAGGAGCGGAAAGTCGGCCGCATCCGCCCCGGCTCCACCATTTCGGGCGGCGATGGGTGGGGGGTCCACGACGCGCCGCGATAGAACTCCTCGAAGCTGTAGGTCAGGGCGTCTCCATCGGGATCCGTACCGGTGGCCGTCAGGACGAACGGCGTCTGGGCCGGGATCATCCACTGCGCCGTCGCGGAGACGGTCGGCGCTCGGTTTCTGACTGCCTCGGTGCGCCCGCAGGCATGCGCCGCCAAGTGTCCAGCGATCTGCTCGAGCGATCGGACGTGGAAGTACTGGTCGGACTCGTCTTGCACGTTGCTGGTGCCGCAGATCCCCGCGTATGCCATCACCGTGGTGCCGCTCCCCGGCTCGAATGCGCTCCGCGCCTCGCGCGCCTCTAGTGAACAGCCGTCTTGGCGTATGGCGTTGAAGGTGTGCCGCGCGCCGAACTGGTGGCCGAGCTCGTGCGCCACGTAGTCGATCGCGAAGACCTTCTCTGACCGCGCCACCTCTACGCCGGTACCGCCCTGCCCCTTGAAGGCGTCGCGGCACACGGCCTCGATGGTCGCGTACCCTCCGCCGCCGACCGTGAACACGTGGCCCACGTCGTACGCGCCCGGCCCGATAATGCTGTCTAGGTAAGCTTGGTTGCGATCCAGGAGCAGGCTGTCGACCGACTTGCCGTTGTACCCGTCGGGTTCGGAGACGAAGATCAGCTCGCGTTGACGCGGCACGAACTCAAAGCGAACGCCGAGCTCCCGCTCGTAAACCGCTTGCACCATGTTCATCACGTCTACAATGGCGGCCAGCGCCCGGTCGCGGACCTGGTCATCCGTCAGCGTGCGGCCAGCACGGTTCCGGTGATACGTGGTAAATTCTGTCGTCGCCACAATTGCCAAGCGAAAGGTCCGGATGCGGGGCGCGAGATCCGTGGGCGCCTCGGCTGCGGCGGCGGGCGCGTCGAACGCGGTGGGCGTCGCCGGAACGAGCGGCGTTGGCGGCGCCACCGGGGGGTGGCCCGGCAGTTCGAACTGGGGGCGCGGGCGCTGGGGGAGGTCTTCCTTGAAGGCGGAGACGTGCAGCGGCAGGAGCGGATCCCCCGGACCATCCGCGTCGCCCTCCACAGGCTCGATGACCCAGGTGCCTTCCGGGCCAAGCACGATCCCGCTCAGTCCCCGCTCGGACACGGAAAAGCGCGTCGTCAGGGCCGGACTATCGATGCCGCGCCCGGTGTAGGTCCGCAGCGTGCCCACGTTCCCGGCAAGCTCGCGGGGAATCAGCGGCGACTCCGCCACGCGGAAGCGCTCGTACCGGCGGGGGAGGAGGAGTCCGGGGACGGGGAGAATGATCTCCACCCATGCCTGCGGCCCGGCGGCATCGGTGTCCAGCGGCGCCGCCTCCAGAAGCTGCAGGAGGGGCGCGGCTTTCAGCCGGTCGAGCCGTGCGGACGATACACGGAACGCCCGTGCGCCCGCCTGGTTCTCCAACTCGCTGGTGGGCACCGGCTCCCAGAGCGGGTTCGGCTCGCCCCCCTGCGCCCGCGCCCCGTCGACGCCCGCAATGCCGCACACGGCCAGCAGCAGCACAACGTGAAATCTCCTCCCCATCTCTCGCTCCTGTTCGCGCGGTTCCGGCCCGCCTTATTCGCTCCGGTCGCGGACCAGAAACGTTAGAAGGACCGCCCAGCGCCAATTCCCCGCCAAGGCGTCACACGGCACCGGAACGGGATGCGCAGTCCAGCGGTCGCCAGCGGGCCGAAACGGCACGAAGACGTTCGGTGGGACTTGGAAGAGAACGGCGGCTCAGCCACAAAAGCCACGAGTTCAGCCAAGAGTCCGCTTCGGACGAGCGCGATGCCTGAAGAAAGCTCAGGAACTGTTTGCTTCCGATTAAGATCACTTGATCCTGCTACCGCCTCGCTCGAGGCTGCCACGACTGTCTTCCGAAAGGACCTTGCTCATATGACGACGTCCGTCCGCCGTTACCGTGCCAGCACCCAACTTTCAGGGTCGAGTGAACGAGTAAACTCAAGTCCCTGAGCGCCTGAGGGCATAGACGTAGAGATCCGTTCTTGCGTGGGCTGATACCAGCCCGTCAGCGTCCATAAGCGCGCGGATCTGCCGCTCAGCATCGGAATCGAAAGGATATGTAGAATTCCCGCTTCCACGAAGGAATCCGAATCCCTCGTCCAAGCGAACGGACCACGTAGCACCGTCCTCCCATTCAACCACGAGTTGCCGCGCATGGGGAGCCTGTGCGCGCGGAACCTCCTCCACCAGCGGACGGAGGCCGACTTCGGTGATCCCCAGCGCAAACACCTCATTCCGGACGCTGCGGGGAGCCCAGTCGTGCCAGAGGTCGCGCTGCACACCGCGAGGACGAGCGTCGATTGGTATCGTAATCAGCCGAACCTCAGCTTCGGGGGCAACACTGGACCGGTCACGTAGGGCACCTACCACTTCCAAGAGGAGGCGGACCATCAGTGGCGTTCGGACGTACCGATCCGCGTAGGTCACGCGCCGAATTGGGACTGAGCCCGCCAGCCGCCTTGCCACCTCTGGGGCAACGGCGAGCACCCCATCCCAGAACCGATTCCCGAAGGTTGCGATCGGCCCATTGAACTGATTGGTGATCTCAAGGGCGGAAACGGTGCCATCCGGCCGTACCCGCAGTTCCGAAGCCGAGATCGACCGGCCCAAGGATTGGTCCGATGCACCGGCCAGCGGAATGCGGGCGGTGACGATCCTCGCGGCGGAACTCCCGGTGCTCCACCGCGGTCCCGGCGTCATCGATTCCTGATCGAACGCCGCGAACACGATCTCCTCCGTGCCTTTCACGACCTTCGCGATAAGGGTTCCTTCACCGTGCCGAACTTCCGCTTCGGAAACCTCCCGTACCTGCGCCAGCCGTGAGTCAGTCCATGCGGCGAGCACGTTGCGGCTGGCAGCATCCAGCGAACCGAGCACGGGACTGGGAACAAGCAATTCGATCTCGGCCCCATCGGCAGACCATCGCCTGACCCTGTCGAGCAGGGACCAATCTGGCAGGTCCCACTCCTCCGCGGCCCCCCCGAGTACAACTTGGAGCCCAGCCGATCCGCGGAGTTCGCGCGCTAGGGCCGCCGAAAGAGGTTCGAACTCCAGCGTCGACGGTGGGCCGAACGCCTGCAGGGACTCCGGGAGAGCAAGTCCGTCAACGAACGCCTGGCTCAGGAGCTCGAGCGCAGCATGGCGATTCAGATCCTTCGCCGAGAAGCTCGTATCATACGTCAGCAGACAGGCGTGACAGGCACTGTCGCAATCCCGGGGACACTGAAGTACCTGACGGGCTCTCGCGATCACCTGCGGCAGACGGGTCACCGCCTGGGCAACGAACCCGGCCCCGCCGGTTGCCGTGTCGAAGAGGACGACCGATCGCGTCTGTGACTCGTCGGTAGGGACTCGCGAAGGAATGACCGCCCACCCGATCTCCCGGTCCTCGATGCCGATGGCCTCAGCCAGGGCACCGCGCAGCGCCACCGCCACGGACACGGCCGCCGCGTCGCTCTCGATCTTCGCACCGGTACCGGCGTAATGGAGCTGAAGCTCGAAGACGTCGGTTTCTTTCGCCACGCCCAGCCAGAGATTGGGAAGCACAGCCCAGCCGTTCGAGTTCCCCTGGCATAGTCCACTCTCGTCACGATCGCCTCCGCCACGGAGGGGGCGATGATTCACCATCTCCTGAGGCACCCCGTCGGAGCCGGCCACGTGCGAAGCCGCCCGTCCGCAGCGAAGGCACACCGCATAACCAGCACTGTGAAGACCGCGCGAGTATGCGAAGATGCGCCCTTCGTTGCTGTACCGGTAGCGGCCGAGTTCTGCGCGAGGGAGGCTCTGCCATGGCTCGATCCCGGTGCTGATCCAGGGGCGCTCTACCGGGAGATAGCTGTTTTGCGTAAGGTCGTTCGTGGCTTCGTACGAGATCTCGACGGCGAAGCCGGCGGGCTCGATGAAACGAACGTTCTCGATCCGCGCATCACCAACGACGCAGCTTTCGCTATCACATCGCTCCACACGCCGGTGCGAGAATCCCACCCGTCCGCACCGTCCGCAGTGCCATGCCCACCGCAGAGACTGTACGTCCTTCGCCTGCGCGTCGTTGGCGGGGACCTTCCAGTTCAGCGTGAGGCCGCTGCTTACGAGCACCCGTCCATCGATCACCACCGTGGAACCTGGGGCATACTCCCGCAGCGCAAGCGTCAGGTCCCGCGAAGGATAACCCCGGCTGCGCGATCGATTATCCTCATGCTCGCTGACGTTGCGCGAGGTCCGGGCACGCTCCAGGTCGGATGCGGTTGTCGTAACGAACGGCACAACCTGGGTTGGGAAGCCGTACCCTGGAAGGAAGTTGCGCAACGCGAGTTCCCGCAGCAGATACTCACGGCGCATCCGCTGAATCTGTAGCTCGATGGCGCGGCGCGCCGGCTGTTCATCCCTCCCGTCGCCGATCAGCTCGAGCTGCCGAATGAGGGGCTGGAGTTCAGCGCACCAAGCTTCGCGTACGCGCTGAGCCGCGGCGGCGACCGAACCGAGCATCCGCCCCGGAGCAACGCTTTCGAGCACGGACCGGCGAACCAGTCGGCTCAGTCCCTCGGTGAGCCAGCGGTCCGCTTTGGCCGAGTCCAGCAGCCACGATTCGAATCGCTCACAAACCGCGCTTCGGCCCTCGACAGGTTCAAAGAAGTATCCCGCCTCGAGGTGAGGGAGGTCCTCCGAACCCGCTTCCAGCATCAGGAAGCGCGTAAGGGCGAGGGAACTGACGTGCCGCTGTACGATGCGTTCGCTGGAGAGCGAGACCGTGGAGACGCCGAGGCGGGTATCGAAGGGCCAGCGTGGGTTCTGGAAGACCCATTCCCCATGGGGAGTATTCTTGCACAACGTGAAGCTGAACGCGCGCGTCTCCCCTCGACGCCCGGCCCGACCGGCCCGCTGCAGATAGTTCGCCGGACTCGGGGGCGTGTTGTTCATGGCCACTGCGGCAAGACCGCCCACATCGACCCCCATCTCCATCGTCGTGGAGCAGCTCAGCACGTTCAGCTTGCCTGCCCGAAACGCCTCCTCCAACTCCCCAAGTCGGGACGCGCTCTGCTGGGCCGAATGCTCGGCAACCTGAAAGTACGGCGATTGCCCCAGAATCCGGGTGCTCAGATCGCTCCATACCCCCGCCGCCCGAAGTGTATCGATTTCCGGGTTGGAGGTGATCCAGCTTCCGATTTCCTCGCGTGAGTACCGAGATCCGCCCTCCCGTTGCCAGAAGGCATGTGGAACCCGCGGCATCACCAGCTCACGACACCGAAGACCCTCCACGCTGGCCTTTGGCGTCGCATAGGGAGTGATTCCACGCAGGGTAGTATCAAGCACCCTCCGCGTGACGGGACAGAGCCAGGCGGAGCCTCCCTCCCGCAACGTGACCTGCTCCTCAAGTCGTAACTGGTAGCCCTCCTGAGTCACCGACAGAATGCTCCTGACCTGCTCCCACGCATCCCGCAAGCACTGATCGATATCCGCAGCGTCCGACGGGTCAGCACGGTCAGCACGGAGCGCCGCACTCAGCAGGACAAGGAGCCGGTTCCGTGACACCGACCTGCTGGTCGGCCACTGGACGAAGCCCTGGCTGCTCATTCGATCCGCGTCGGGACCGCGAAGCACCTTTGGTTTCACCGGTGCCCCCAACCACTTGAGGTAGCGACGATCCACCACGACAGCAGTGCTGCCGCGGACGAAGAAATCGAGTGCGATTTTGAGGAAATCGCGCCAATCCTGTTCCGAAAGACTCCGCGCTTTCCAGGGTATTGGCGCGCGGGCAGCCCGGTTCAGTGACGGGTACTCCAGCGCGATGAATCCCATCGTCTCGAGCGAGTTCTGCCGCTTCGGCCGACGCACGAACTCCCGGAGCATGCAGAGCTGAGCGACCCCTTGCTCATCGAGCTCCCCGAGTGGGAGTTGTGCCCAGTGCTTCCGCATCCACAGCCGGACTTCATCCTGACTCGCAAGCGCGTTGACCGCTTCCTGCCAGGTGAGGGTTCCCACAACGGGCTCTTCCGCGGCAGCGAGTTGCCGACGCTTCTCCCTGAGCTCGTCTTCGAGGAACGGATTTCCAGGAGCAACTGTCTCAAGCGCGGCAATCACGGCACGCAACTGGTCCAGGTCGCCGCGACGTTGCTCCGCATCGCGCCGGCGGCTCACAACGTGGTGGTAGAGAAGGCTCCGAGCGTAGTTCCGCTCCGCATCGAGCTGTGCGTCCAGCGCAAATCGCGCGGTACCCTGCCGCGAATCCGTGAACGTGAGCAGCCGCTTGCCGTCGAACGGGAGACGCGCCTGAGTCGCGCTGTGCGGCGGCTGCGCCTCGAGCAGCGTAGGAATGATGCTCCGCAGGAAGAACGGAGCGCCCCGCCGGGTGCCGCGGAACAGGTCTCCGCGCCGGGTTTCGACGGTCCGGCACTGCACGCATTGGATCTCATGGTGCCGAGCCGAGCGCGACCTCACCTCGCCGAACTGGACACCGCCCCCGTCGACGATCCACCCATCGGCTACTCGAACCTCGATCTCCTGCGTATCGGGCGCACCGCGGCGGGTGAGAAGGCGCGGGAGACGATCTTCGTCCTCCTCCGGCTCGTCCGCAGTCGCATCCTCGTCATCTTCTCCCTCGATGAGTGCCTGGTACTCTTCCGCATCTGAGGGATCGTCCTGCAGCCGCGGAAGGAGCCGATACGCTCCCTGCCCGGGCACGAGATCAGCATCCAGGTACTCGGTCCCGCACTCGCCGCACAGGACCATTTCAAGCACGATCGATCCGCACTCGGAGCAGTGCTCGCGCCGCTCCAGAAAAATCCGCCCGAAACTCCACTCAGGATGGTCAAGCGCCGTGCGCATCCTGCCGGCACACTGCGGATTGACGCAGCACCATATTCCCGCGTGGGTGCGGTGGAAGTAGTGTGCACGGGCCCGGAGGAACTGCTCCCCCTTCACCTCGGCCGCTGTGGCGAAGTCGAGGAACTGCATCGTTTCGCGAAGCGTTTCCTCCCCAGGGTGCTCCACAATTGATGAACCGCCATTTGCGCTGATCCGCGCGAGTTCCGAAACCTTCACGGCCCCTTCCGAGAGCAAACGCTCCCGAAGGGTTCGCATGCTGCGGTTCGAGGCCAAGACGTGACCAAGCTGGCCGCGCTCACACCCGATCAGCTCTTCGTGTGCAGGGAGCGGAACATCCGTGGCGGCGTACTCCGGCGGGAGAGAGGGAATCGATCGTGCTCCGCGAACGACTGAGACACGCTCCGGGTCCACGCCCGCCAGATCCGCGAGGAAGCTCTGCAGTTCCGCGGTGCTCTTCTCACTGTCATCACCAATCGTTGCGGACGTAGCTACGAACCGCACCTGCTGCGCGTCGACCTCGAAGGCGTGGAGCACCCGACGCAGCAGCAGCGCCATCTCCGCAGCGTGTGAACCGAGGTAGGTGTGTGCCTCGTCTAGGACGATCCAGCGGAGCTGCCCCGCAGAACGCTCGATGATCGGCCGGTCCTGCTTCCGGATCAGCAGGTATTCGAGCATCGTCGCGTTGGTGACGAGGATCGGCGGAGGATCGTTGCGCAGCGTCTTCCGGTCGCCAACCTCTTCCGGGGATGCCGCCTTTCGTTGCAGTGGAGACAGTATCTCGGGCGTATCGCCCTTGTAGAGGCAAAACCGGATTTTACCTCCGAACGGTTCCGTCCAGGCGCGGAGCCGGTCGCGCTGGGAGTTGATCAGCGCGTTCAGGGGATACAGGAAAAGAGCGCGGACCCCGGTCAGCCGTCCCAGGTGCCGCTGCTCGCGGGCGAGGTAGTCGAGGATCGGGACCAGGAAGGCCTCGGTCTTCCCGGACCCGGTGCCACTGGTGACCAGAACAGATCGAGCGTCCTCATTCCTCAGGTGACGCCAAGCGGCGAGTTGGTGGCGGAAGGGCCGCCGATCCGACGGGAAGCGGTACTCGCGAAGCGCTTCATGCCGGGACGGCTGCGCCATAGCGTGGACAAGCTCCTTGCTCAGCATGTCCGCGGTGGCGAGATCCTCCATCGTCTCCTCGCCACTCTGCCAATCGAAGATTGCTTCGATCACGGGATCCGCCAGGAGACTTGCGCCCTGGCCCGGCAACCTGTGAAGCGACTCCCGCAGATATCGGCGCAGGGGAGCGGAAACAGGACCAAGTGCACCGAGGAGAGCGCTCGTCGACCGTTCAGTCAGCTGGTCGGCGAGAGGCTCGAAGAACTTGTTCATCTTGGGGGCTTTCAGGCGGATGCGAGCGTTGCGTGATGGCGTGCGCCGATGCCGTACAGGTAAGCGGCACCGTACATCTCACTGAACCAGGTAGGCGCGAGTTCGTGGGTCTGCCTGATCGCCCGCACCTGTGGAGCGTCAAGCCGCTTGGACGTCAGAGCGCTCACCGCGGCCAGCACCGGCGCATTCACGAAGCTCGCGCGCTGCTCCGAGAGCCAGCGCCCAGTGCGGGGGACGAGGAGCTCGCGGCCTTCTTCGGTCGCTCCTGTGAGGCGAAGCAGCCCGTCGAGACGATCAATCACGGGAATAGTCGAGAACTCCATCCCGAGCACGGGCGATTCAGACGCGAGCTTCCTGACCTGCGCAAGCCACTGCTCCCTGTATACTGGCTGCATCACGAGGGAGACACCATCCGGAACGCTTTCCCCGAGTGACCTGGAGAGCGCGAGGCGGAGAACCGGCTCGAGGCACGGCAGTTCACCGGATACGCGACGGATCGCCCGATTCAGCCGATCGCGAACGAGATCGCTCGGCCTCAAGATCTCTCCGAGATCACCGAGCGATTCGACTTGCGTCTTGATCGTTGTGGCGTACACGTCGACCGCCGCTTCCCACGATCGGCGACTGACCAGCCTCCACCAGAACGGCAGCGACTCCAACTCGCGCCAGAAGGCGGGGAAGTACGCCTCCGAGACGCGGAGCGCAGCGACCGCCGCTGCTTCGTCATCCGCCGCGATCCGCTTCAGGATGTCGAACGTTACGGGTGACAGATGCTGAGACCACTGGATCATGCGGTCCACGACAGACCAATCCTCGTGGATCGGATCATGGGCGAGACCTGCGACAATCTGAAATAGAAGGTCCTTTCGCCGGAACGAAGACGTGTCCGCGTAATACGACGCGATCGATACGGCCGGCTCCGCAGACGGATGTGCGTCACCGACCGAGCGCAAAACCACGGGGCGGATTCGGCACCAATCCCCTTGCCAGCCGGTGACCAGCAGAGGTCTCTTGGTTAGGGCTTTCGGCGGCACCTCCCACGACGCAGCTCCGGTTCGGACGAGATCCTGCGGGTCGGCGTCCGCAGCTAGGAGTGGGAGCGCCTCGAGTCGAAGGCTCTCCGCGTCGCCAGGACGGACGTGGCGCAGAGTGTCTTCGGATAGCCGTATGACTTGGGGGTCAGTAGTGTCGAGGCTCAGATCGAATCGAGTTACGTTCAAAATGGTGCTGTCGAGATTCCCGATGTCGTTGCTTTGGATCCGGAAGCGGACGTAAGCATCCGCGTCCCCGCAGGCATTCAGCCGGGTTTCGACCTCCCGCTGCAGGCGCCCTAGATCGTACTCGAACAGACCGGGGGCAAGCTCGCTCATTTCCGCACGGATCATCCCACCTCCTGCGTCCGTGCGCCCGCCGCGAAGATCACCCTCCACGCACAGGAGGCATCCGCTCCGTGGGAGAATCGCGACCGCCCTGGTGCCTGACAAACGTCCAACGGCGATCGAGGCGCCCGTGACGAGGGTATCGCCCCCTGGCAACTCAAAGGCGGCGCGTCGGGACGGGAACGGCAGGCGTATCCGCATCCGCCCACGTGCGGACCAGGCGAGTTCGAAATCTAGATCGGCAGGAGATGGACCGTTGGCGGTGAGGGCTACGCTCAGTTCATCGCCCTGCTGACGCAAAGTTGACGACACGCCGGCGGCCCCGAGCAGCTCGACCCGGTCCGCGCCGGAGCCGCTGATCCGAACTTCCCCGCGATGAGGATCGGTACCGGGGAGAAAATGAAAACGAGTGCCGTACGGGAGGATCCGCAGCCGGACGAAGTAGCGAATTTCCCCGTTCCTGACCATCCGGAGCTTCCCATCGCCGACAGCGGTGTAGTCGTACGGCTGCCAGGCTGCCCCTGGACTGTCAGACCGCCAGGATAGCTCACGCGGCTGAATTGCCAGCCACGCACCCGAGCCGCACCGTTCCATGAGCCGGGGAGGCCCACGATACACGCGGGTGCCATCACGTCCGATCTGGTCAGTGGGTCCGACGAGGCGACGCTCGACTTCAGCGTCGTCCTCCGCGTGGCCGGTGGTGACCACCGCCCGTGTTCCGTCCGGATATGCGAAGTCGACTCGTCCGCTAACCCGGTACACGGTGCGGGAAAAGAATTCCAGACGACCGACAGGTTCGTAACTGGCGCCCTGCGTGGCCATCGGCTGCGCGTCGTCAGGGGTCGCGACGAAGCATTCGTCGAATCTTACCCTGCAGGACCTATCCGCAACGAATCCGACCCCAGCCTCGCGTTCAGCGGCCGCACCGGCAAACACCCAGATGCTCTCGCCAAGCGCATCTGAGCCGCGAAAGCCGTCAGACCTGTACTCCGTGTTCCCGACGCGGAGTACGAGGAAGCGCCCCCATGTGACCTCCTCGCCAGCGATCGGCTTTCCACCGAAGCGCGAGTGCTCCAGCTCGATCGCCGTTGTCAGGCCGGAGCGTGGGCGTTTCGTCGCGAACACAAGCGATCGGGACGGCTCCGTCTCCTGGCGAACACCGATATCAAACCGCTGCGGGAGCATCTCCGGTGAGGGGAGGGAGAACAGATCCACAAGTTCGGCTTCTTCCAGAGCGGCAGGCAGCTGCCACTCACCCACGACCTCCCAGCGAGCTCCCTGGTGCACCAGGTTGCGAATCAACCGAATCCCCTGCCCTCTGCATTTCGCGATGCTGGCGGCATCGAGAAGCAGGTTGTTGAGGAGGGCGTGAGCCACCCTGTCGTCCAGGTCGAGCGGCAACTCACCACGCCAGTCCGGTCGGCGCTGATCGAGGTCGCGAACGGGTGTTGGCGAATCACCGATCTCTCGTTGAAGTCGCCAGATGGTATCGATGAGGCGGGCGGATAGCTCGAAGACGACCTCCTGTCGCAGGCGTGCAGGCAGGCGATGCTGAACGCGCTCGGCGAGATCCTGCGCCGTAACGGAGCCCGCGTACACCCTCATCTCCTCGAGAAGAGCTTTGAAGTACAGCCGCAGGCGGTCGCCGTCACGCGTGATCAGCTTCAGCGGCAGCCCCCCTTCGCACCCGAGCGTAACCAGGAACGCACGTCCGTGCCCCGACCAGAGCAGCTCTCTTCTCCACGCAGCCAGTCCTCCGCTGACGATCCGCAGAAGTTGGAGGTAGCCGGGGTATCCGGGGGAGTAGTGCTTGGCCCCGACAGTCGCGAGCATCTCTTCCCAGCGCCATGTGCCGCCGTCATGGTTGCGGCGCCACCACTCCGCCGCCCATAGGCAGAAAAGCTGTGCTGTCGAAACCGACACTCGCGATGCGCCCGGATTCCCGGACAAAATCTCGCGGAGGTGCTCCTCGATCTCCGCCAATTCTACCGAGTTGCAACGGTAGGCGTAGAGTGGGCGCCCGTCGGGCTGGGAAAGATCACGAACGGCGAGGAAAGCTTGGCTCGACGCCAGGGATGACATGCTGCGAGGGAGCAGAGGAGGGTCAAGCGGGACTACGGTGTACAAATCTAGTCCCAAAAATGGTTGCAGGTCAACCACGCGGCGCGCGGCTTTGGAAGGTTTCGCCGCTGAAGCGGATACCCGGGGACTCGCGTCTGCCTGTGCGGCTCGTGAACACCACGAGGCGGAGAGGACCGGCGGCAGGAGGCCTACCGCAGGCGCGGCAATCTTTCGGGTTGGGCGCACTCAGGGTCGGACCAACGCTCTTGTTCGAACTTTGTGTTCCCGCTCATGATCGCTGCCTTGAGTTCCAGTGCGGCCTCTACGTCCGGGCCCGAAGCAGCCGCGATGCGTTGTTCCAGCCGGGACAGTGTCTTCCTGTCCTGGGGCGTCAGCGGCCGCCCACGACGGCTGGACTGCTGCCGTACCCAATCTGCTGTCGTCCGGAACAATGAGATCGGCCGGCCAATGCGGGTTCGCAACACCCACCAGATCTCCAGGCCACCTGCATCTGCATCACCCCAGTGCCGGAACGTCATATCACGCTGTGCTTCGCCAACAGCACGAAGCACATCAGTCAGGACCATCGCCGGAAAACCACCCGTATAGATCACGACCTCGCCACGTGCACCAAGTCGCCGCGGTCCCCCTTCGGCTTCGACGTATTGAAAGAAGGATGTTTCGTTCTCGATCGTGGTGATCGTCTGGAGGTTCGCACCTGATAGTCCCTCGCTCAGAGCGTTGCTCCAACCTTCGGGCAGCTGAGCCGCTGGGACGAAGTCTTCCAACAGATAGGTTCGGGCGTTCACCTTCAGCTCTGCGCACCCGGCGATCGAGAGATACAAGGGCTTGGACATCACCCCGTACTCATTGAGCAGCGAAGACGGCATGGCTTCTTCCCCTACACCCCGCCAGCGGGGATCCCATGCCAGCAAACAACGCTCCGTGTGCCCACGTACCGCGGCCAAGCGCTTGGAGTCTCCGAAAATGCGTTCGCTCACCACCCGCTCCATGCCCTGAACACCCGCCGCAAGCGCGGCAGCGGCCGTGAGCGAATCCAGAATATCCTTCTCGTCTCGCTTAAATCGCTCGCCCTTCACCTTCGGGATCAGCAGTTCACCGCGGTCAGCGGCATTCGCGATTTCCTCCAGTTCGGCCGAGAACCACTCGATGCCGGACTCCGCAGCCAGCGCCCGGCAGTGTGCGGTGAGACGAAAAAGCGCCTCGTGCAAGGGGACGAAGCCATGGGCCCGGGCAACTTGGTAGGCGGCCTCCACCTGGATCGGCCCGAGTCGAACCTCCTTTGGCAGGCCGTGACGGTCATGTTTATGGTAGATGACGGTCGCCGCCCCAGTATCCGAGAGTTCGCGGGCCGCCGCGGTGAGCGCCATTCTGGTTTCCCGGCCATCCGCCTTGAACGCCTCAGCAAAGCCCGCTTCGTCCAGCGGCACGATGACAGCCCGCGGCCAAGGCCCCAGGCTGCCGTAGGATTTGCTGCGTTCGTATGCTTCAAGTAGCCTGAAGCAGATCTTCCGCAAGGCTTTCGACTTCGGCGTATGCATCGGGGTCGAGACGTTTGTTGAACACGGCCGCATACGGAACCGCGAGCGGATCCACCTGGTCGCGGTTGATAACCACGGTCGTCGTCACGTACGGGACGATCAGGCGGACCTTGTCGCCCGGCGTGACCATCAGGAGCTGCAACTTCATTTCGCGCGCAGCCTCGAGCACGGCCGCAATCCGCGGCTCATCCATTTTCGAGAACGCCTCGTCCAGAAGGACGAGGCCACCGCCGGGCCCGCGGCGGCGACGGCCGCCACCCTGGGCATACATCTGGTGCATCGCCGCAAACACCGCGATGTAGTATGGCGTCTGCGTTTCCCCGCCCGACCCTGTCTCAGCGATGTCGCCGTGCGAGGCTTGATATCCCTTCTCTGTTTCCAGGATGAGATCGTAGATGAAAAACTCGCGATAGTCGGAAAGCGCTTCCAGCTCAGAAGTAACCTGCTTTGCCGGGAGGCGCAGAATCCGGTCGGCGAGCGCGTCGAACGCCTCCTGCGTCTCGTCGCGGAGCAGATCCGCAGCGCCAAACAAGGTATCCTTCCCGTATTGCCCCACTCGCCGGATGAGCGCGACCATTTCCTGGTGGTCACGGCGAACCGCGAACGAAAACCGGTATCTACCCCACCCGAATCGGACCTTTGCCAGTCCGGCGTTCAGTTCCTCAAACCGCTCCTCCATCGTGAGGATGCTGTCGTAAATCTGGTAGACGTAGTCCTCTGCCAACTGGCGCCGAGCCTTCTCACGCGCCGTCGTCATCTTGTCGCGGTACTCAACAATCCGGCTTCCTTCCCAAAGATCTTTCTCCCGGATGTACGGAGAAATATCGTCCTCGGCTGTTTCTCCTGCGGAGAAAGAGAACTCACCATCGAACTGGCGCCGCAGAGACGCAAGTTCGACCAGATTTCTCACGCGCGTTTCGTAGCCGATTCCCTGCCGCTCATAAGCGTGGCGAATCTCGGTGGACGAACGCGTCTCCCGCTCCTTCTCGTACTTTCGCTCATTTTCAAGCGTTCGCTGTGTATCCACCGGGAACTCCGCGCGGAGCCGCATGCTGGCTGATGCGAGTGCGTTCTCCGCCCCATGGTGCTTCTTGTACAGTTCCTTGAGAGCGCCTTCAAGTTCTCTCGCCTCGCCAAATCGCTCCAGATATGACTGGTTTGTAGTCTGGATTCCCTCGTTCAAGGAATCCCGCAGTTTCTCCTGGGTCGCCAGCGCGTCGTCGCCTTCCAAGCTGGCGATGCGAGCCTTGAGGGCGAGCACTCTCTCCTCAAGGCCGGATTGCCCAGCTGCTCGCTCGGCAAGTTCCGTGAGCCGTTCCAGGCTGGCCAGATGGGTTATGCAATCCGTCCGGGCATCCCTCAGAAACTGGTCGAGAGGTCCGGCGTCGCGGATCAGCTGCGTCAGCCGGGCAAGTTCCTGACCCGCCTTCTGCCGGCGCGCCTCACGGGCAGCCTGGCCGATGTGGTGGTCCTGGTAGTCACGTGCGGGAATCTGGAACGTGCCATGTCCTTTGTGCGCCATCGCGCCCGGCGTCACGGCCTGCCGATGCCGCCTGAGGTCCTGTGCGTTGGTGACGCACATGACGTCGCCCAGCAGCCAGTCCACGAACAGCCTTGCCAGTGGGTCATCGGTCGCGATCTTCTCGGCCAGAGAACCCAGACGTCGCGAACGACCGTCGCGGCGCACCCCGTCGAGGTCGATAACCCGCACACCGTGGATCTTTACCTCGCCGCGCCCGGGAAGCCGGTAGCCGTGCCGGTGCTTCTCGTAGAACCGGACAGCGGCTGGGTAATCCTGCGGGTCGAGGATCACGGAGAACTTGGCTGCGCCAAGGTATCCCTCTACTGCGTCGGCCCAAAGCGGATCCGCCACTTCGATCAACTCGCACAGCGGCTTGGCTTCGCGACGACCTTGGAGTCTCGTCTCCAGCAGATGCAGAAGGGCGTCTACCTGTTCCGTGTAACGAGGGCGCCCTGCCTCGAGATCGCGCAGCTCCGATGAAAGCTGTTCCGCGTCACGCCGGTAGTCGAGCACGCGCGATTCCAGCCGGAGACCGGCCCGGGCGAATACTTCTTCGCCATCGCTCAAGAACTTCCGCCAGGCGTTCAGACGCCGTCCGTCAGGATCCGCGGCGCGCGCCAGAAACTCGCGCGCCCGAAGCACCCGTTCAGGGTCGGCAAAGGGATCCCCGCCGAGCAACTCGGGTTCGGTCGCGCGCCATGCCTGAGCATCCGCGGACGAAAGCCGATTCAGCGTGCGGAGCATGCCATTCGAGACGTGCTGGACCTGCCGTGCAGCCTCCTCTGCCACGCCGAGCGCCGCTCGCGCAGCCTTCAGATCCTCGCGTGTGCGCTCCCTTTCTATGAATGACGGACTGCCATGCAGGACACCGACAACACGGTCGCGCTGCTCTGTGAGCAACTCTACCCTTTGCTTCAGAGCCGCCGCCTCCCGCTTTGCGGTTTCGACCGAATCTTCATGCGACGAGATCTCAGCCTCGACAGCATGGAACTCGTCCAGCCGCACCTCCACCTCCGCCCGCAACGACACGTATCGAAGGTTGTCCAGCGCAGCCCGGCTCTGGTTCAGCTCCTCATGCTTCGCTTCGATCTCCTTCAGCGCCGCGATCCGGCGCTCGCCTTCGGCAGCCTCAGCCTCGAGTTGGTGGTAGTGCTGCACATTCCACTGCAACGCCGAGGTTTCCAGCGGACGTTCCTCCAGCAGGTAGTCCGTGACGAACTGACGCACCTCACCGAGCGGTTTGAAAGCGAGAGCTTTGACGAGGAGCCGGTGAAACGACTCGGGCAGAAAACCCAGCCGATGCCGCACTTCCTCCTGGTATTCCGTTACGTCGGGGTAAACCACGGCCCCGAGCTCGCGCACCGCGTTGCGAAACTCGCGTGAGGGGATCGTGTGCCCATCCGGAGTGATCGCAGGCACTCGCAGGACCTGCCCGCGAGGCCATACAAGTGGTGCCGCACCGGCATTGGATCACCTTCCGAAACCTCCATCACGATCCCGCACAGAAAGCTATGGGAGGGATCCGCGTCGTCGCCGAACCGAAGCATCACGTGCGATGTTGAAGCCGCCCTCCGGAAGCGGACTTCATCCGGTCGACGTGCGTCCCTCAGCTTTTCTTTGCCTCTTATGTAGCCGACGAGGTCACGGCGTCCGGTCTCATTCGCCGCCTGGTTGAAGCGTACGAGTGAAAGGTCCGCGACGAGCGCATACTGGACTGCATCGAGAATGGTCGATTTACCAGTTCCGTTCTCACCGGTCAGTAGCACGTCGCCCTCAACGCGAATGGTCTCGTCACCGAAGCTATGCCAGTTGACGAGCCGAATCTCCTCAAGCCTCCGCATCGGCCGCCTCCCCCGCGGGCTGTTCTTCTCCGAACTCCTCCTTGGCGGCCGGACCAGAAAGTTCCTCGAAGTACCGTGTTATCTGATCCGGGGTGAGTACCTTTTCGATCAGCGGCTCCACCCGTACCTCGTCATGATCGTCTCCAGCGAAGCCTGGGTCCAATCGCACGAGACGGTGCCGGGCCAAGCGCCTCAGCGCGCGAAGCGCCGCCCCCGGCGACATGAGCCGCGCGCCGTGGCCGGCGACGGCGATTCGCTCGCGGATCTCGTCTACGCGGACGACGCACCCCGAGTCTCGCACACCCGACGACATCTGCTCGTGGTAGATCTGCCGGAGGACACATACGACCAGGCTCTCATTCAAATCGAAACGCGCCTGATGCTCCCCCCCGATGTGAACGGCGCGGGCGATCTCAGCGTCCCCGTGGAAGTCGACGCGGAAGCCTCCAATGCGCAGCCAGCCGTCCACGAGCGCACGGTGGCTGCTGAGGAACATCCAGTCCGGATCCGGGCTGCGCAGCGCACGGTCACCAGGGGAAAGAACCTGGCCGCCCAGGAGGCGTGAGACAACGCGCTGAAACTGCTCCTGTTTGCTCACAGAAAGCGCGCGAAGCTCTTCCAGAAAGGAGAAATCCATCGTCAAGGCTTTGGTGGGGCGAGCGAAAGGTGGCCGGCAGGAAGCACGTACTGGCCTGCATCGACGCGACACGCGTCGCAACCGCCCGCGCAGCCCTGTGGACATGCATCCGGGGCGAATACGAACGCAGCCCGTCCTGCCAATCCAACCACGTGAATCAGGCGTACGTAATCGGCATCCGACCCGACACGCAGGTCAGACGTGGCCACACTTTCTCTGCCGTCGAGCAGCGCCTGCACGTAGGCCTCCAGCCTCGCCCGTGAGTAGGGATCAGCGATGCGCTTTGCGAATGCAGTGCGCACCGCCGTCTCGTCAACGGGCGGGCGAGCGGCGACCGGCTGCGGCGCCACAGGCGCCCGGCGGCGGCGAGGACGATACAGGAACGAATCCCCTAAGAGCTCACACCGGTACAGGGGTACGTCGAGACCGTCCACCTCTCGCCGCACCAACAGTTCAATGATGCCCTGCAGGTGTGCTTCAGTACGCGCGTCATTCTTCAAGAGGTAGGTAAGCCTTCGAAGCGCGATCCCGGTGAAGCGCTGGTTACGCTCATCGATCTCACGCAAGACACGCGGGAGCGAGTCGATCTGCTGGCGAATGGACTCGAGATCCTCAAGAACCCGCTCCCGGCCAGCGTCTGGAGCAACTCGCGCCTGTTCAGCATACCAGCGCGCCGCCTCTTCGATCACCCAGTCGTCTCCTTCCAGTTGATCGAGACGGCTCACGATGTCAAGGCGCCAGCGATAGAAGTTGTCCCTGGTCTTCAGCTGGTGGTAGTTCCGGCGAACACGGTCCTCGTAGCGGTCCAGGGCTTCCTCAAGGATTCCGGCGGCAGTAATCTCGCGCGCAGTCAGCCTCTCAGTGGATTCGCGTATGCTGCCATGGAGAATCTTCAGTTCGCGCGAAAACTCCATCGTCTGCCGCTTTACCCCAGCTATGGCGAGTCCAGGCTTTGCAGCGACGGATTCCGGCTGAAGGAGGAGCGCCACTCCATGGGCAAACCCCGGCAGCGGCGGCTGCTCGTCCCGGGCGGCTGACATCAACGCGCCCATGATCCGAGCGGGATGCGGACGGAAGTTCAGGACCTCACCGATTCCCTTGTAGTATTCGAAGTAGAACCATCCACTGCGCTCAAGGCGACTCACGAGACGGCCCGCCGTTCGCCGCAGTACGGTATCTTCGGAGGCGAAAGAATCGGCGGAAGCAGCCGCATCCGGTGCATCAGTGCCGGCAACGAGTGCTTCACGGCGCTCAGCCCATTCGGGAGACTCCCGCAGCACGTCCTCAGCGATTTCAACCGCTTCTCGCCGGGGAAGTTCGAGCGCGACACTCTCGAACTTCCGCTCGTACAGTGCGGCCAGAATCGACCAGTACAGGGCCGGATAATGGTCGCTCAGCGGGCGGAACAACTCCTCGGAAACCGCGGCGAAGAGAGCAGGCGGACAGGCGGTCACGTGAGTCTTGACGGGAAGCACTGCGGGGGAGTAATGCGCCGCCATCGTGGGGAGGTGACGCACCGTGGCGGCTTGGGTCACGGATCATACTAGTGAGTGCTCCATTGCGCTAGTTTTTGGTGAGTCAATGACCTCCGGCCGACGAGTAGCCAACCAAACGAGGACGGGCAATCAGCGTAGACTCCTATTTCAGCCAAGGATCGGGGGCGCGGCGGAACGGGGAACACAGCGAATCGCAGCGGCAACACGGCCGCGACGGAGGTTGAATAAACGGGCGAGTCCGGTCCGGGGCTTGCTCTCGATTGATCGGTAGACGCGAGCGGTTCTCAGCGTCCCAGTCTCTTCAGACAGACCCCCGCACTCGTCAAGTTGAAGCGATGTAGGGACTACAATCCGCACACGCATCCCGACTGTGGGCTCATTAGTTATAGCCACGATTCCCCGGAGCACGAGGCCAGAGTTGCTGAGCTTGCGGGGTGACCCGGAACATGGAGATATACGTTCCTGGCCCGATCTGCGCGAGCGCCGATTGCGCGTCTTCCGGGAATGGCACCTCCCCAGATGCGTAGAGAATTCGCCGACGCTGGAATGCGTTGCGATCAATCACCCGGCGGCGTGGTGCTCCGGAGCGGCCGGTCGCGCAGGAGGCGGTACACGGCCGAGAACGAGCGGTAATGCGGCCCGGGGTCCGGGTCGAACTTGAACGTGGGGTGCTGTACGGCCCGCTTCCGCTCTCCTCCCACGGCCCAGACCAGTGCCTGCCGCTGCTCCCGCAGCCACGTGCCCAGGAGATCCTGCCGCACCCAGGTCATCGCGTGCTTTACCCCAACTCGTTCGTGAAGGATGGAAAGCGTGGCCCTGCGCGCATCGGGCTCGTAGAAATCCCACGAAGGCAGCCGCATCCAAAGGCCGAAGCGCTCCGCAATCCGCTTCTCGAGGATGGCGGTTCCGTAGTTAGCGGCGATCTCGGAGTGGTGCGTCTCCCACGCGTTGTGACGGACGGGGAGGTGGACAGTGAACGTGCGCCCAGATCCCGTCCGTGAGTGCGCCAGCGAGATTGTGGCGGGCTCGTTCGGGGGATGTGTCTCCCGCCAGGGTGCCTCGCCCGCATAGGTGTGCAGATCCTGCGGTGGACTCGGGATCCCGCGATGCGAAGGGTCCACCCCGGCCAGATCACGCGCGAACGCGGCGGCGTCCCTGGCCGTTACCAGCGCACTGCGGATGACGACCAGGACGCCGTGCCCCGTGACCGGATGGCTTTCGTCCAGCACCGCGTCCAGGAGCACCCAGGGGCCCTGCACGCCGTCGATCTCGGGGAGCAGCAGCCACGGCGACATATCCGGTACGGGCCCCTCTTCCACCCACTCACGCAGGGGCGTCGACCGCGGAAGCGAGATGCCGGTGAGCACCCTCAGGTCGCGCGGCGGATCCGGAAAGCTCGCATCGAGGTCGACCTCGGACGGGCGCTGCCCCGGCTCGTGGAAGCCCCGGGGGAGCAGCCCGCGGTCGTGGCGCCAGCCGTACAGCTCCAGGAACGCGATCCAGGCGTATTTGTGGCCAAAGCGCTCCACGTACGGTTTCGGCTCGGTCGCGGGCGGCATCCGTGCCACCCTGTCCGTGCGGACGTCCAGCTCCCCGAACGCGTCCAGCCGGTACCCCAGCTGGTACATCCGCCAGCGCAGCTGGCCCATCACCCTCTGGTACTCGGGATGCGCGTCGTCGTACAGCCGGCGGTCGCGGACCAGGCCGCCTACCGTGTGGTTGGCGAAGTCCATGTGCAGCGGATCGTTGCCGTCGCGGTAGCGGTCCCTGTCCCGATCCTCCGCAACGCCCCATGAATCGACGTCCGCGCGTCCAGAGGCACGTGGGAACGGTGCGCGCGATCGCTCCCGCTCCTCCTCGGTGAACAGGTCCGGATGGATGTGCGCGGCCAACGCCATTATCCCTGCCGCGGAATCGCGCAGAAGGACGTGCGTGGACGGATGGCAGGCGCTGGCGGCGAACATCGCCGCGTAGAGCTTCCGCGCGAGTTCCGCCAGAACGCGGTCACGATACATCGCACGCGCCGGGTCGGCGCGGAACGCCATCGCGACGCCGAAGCACGCGGCGAGGCAGCGTTCCGGCACATATGGATCGTTGATGCCCAGGGAACCGAGTGAGAGCTCCGCCAGCGCCTCCGGGTACCTCCGCCCATACCGGTACAGGGCACGGCTCGCGCGGTCACGAAGTCCCCGGGCGGTACTGGCCAGGAGCCACCGGAGAGCCAGCGCCGCGAGTTCAATCTTCGCCTCCGTGTGGGCCTGGGGCGGCCGCTCCGAGCGGCAGGCACGCTCCGTCTCTTCCGTCATCCACTCCCAGAGATCAAGGGCCTGCTGTACATGGACGCCCCACGCCAGGTCACGTTCGGCCATCGGCAGGTCCCACAGCAGCCGGTCCCACAGGTGCAGGTTGAGCGGGTGCCCGGGGCTGAGCGCCGTGTTCATCGCCAGCGTCAGGAGCGGGACGCGGTTCTGGGGCGCGGCGAACAGGCTCTCCACCAGGCTCACGGCTTGGTGGTCGATCCACTTCGGGTCCATCTCGAAGAGCGCGTGCAGCCCCGCATTCCACAGGGTCGCGTTGCGAGCGGAATGGAAGAGATGGAGCCCGGTCCGCATCGGCGCGGCCGCGGCGAGTCCGCGCAGGATGTCTTCGTGCAGAGGATGCCGGTTCTCGGCCCCGGGCGCCGCGAGCCGCTCGCAGAGGGGTGCGGAGTTCACGAACGCGTCGAACTGCTGCCGATCGATGCCGGCGAGCAAACGACGCGCAATCAGGTAGCCCCCAAGAAGGTCGTACGTGAATCCGACCTGCTCCCCTTCCTCATCGGTGAGGTCGGCGTGAATCAGCAAACCCTCGTCAAGCAGGGCCCGGGTGAGCGATCGGCTCCATGGGCCTTCCCCGGAGCCGTCCAGCAACCGCGTGGCTTCCTCCGTCGCCAGCGTCCTGCGCCCGGTGGTCCAGATCCGGTCGCAGAAAGGCGCGAGCGCCTCTTCCAGGAAGCGGTCGCTCGGTCGCCGGTCGAGCTTTTCGCACAACGACCGGCTGATGCGTTCCAGGTAACGATCGAGTACGGAGAATAACGTCTGCGCGCCGAGGAACACCGTTTTCGGCGCGGTGCGCTCGGGGTTCTCGCTCTCGCAAAAGATCTTCAGATACAGCGGGTGCCGGAAGTGCGACGGAGGGCTGAGCGTTACATCGACCAGCAGCCGATAGCGGGCGAAGTAAAGCCGCATGACTTCCGGAACGGCCTGCAGGGGAAAGCCTTCGGCCTCGACGGCGTTTGGCGGCTCATCGCCCCAGATCGCCGGTACGTAGGACGGCCGGCAGGTGGTCACCAGTCGAATGTGGCGATGCGGCTTGAGCGATTCCTCCAAGCCGGGAAGGTTCTGCCTCCAGGTCGCGGGCGACGCGGCTTCGTTTAGGGCGTCGATGACCAGGAGCACCGGCGACCCGCATGCCGCGGCGTACGCGTCCAATGCACCGGCGAACACGTCCCACGAATACGAGCGCGGCACGTCGAGTTGGTCGAGGATCTGTGTCTCCACTGAGTGGCCAGCATGGAAACGCGAACCCAGCAGGAGGATCGCCGGCCGTCCATCCGCCACGGCAGTGTAGCAGGCGTGCGCGGCTCCGTGAGTCTTCCCCATGCCCGCGGAGCCGATGACGTGCATAGCGGACCGCTCGGCATCCTCCAACGTGTCGAGCGCCTGCCTCAGGCGCTGGAGGATCTGAATAGCCCGGCTCGCGGGCTGAATGAGGATCTGGATCGGCCCGGGAATCGGGCGGTCCACGTTCTGGTGCTCGTAGTCCATCATCTCGGGCGCGAACGCACCGAGCGCCGTCCACACGAACGTCTGGCGCGCGCCCTCAAGCTGTTCCATGGCCGCTTCAAGGAGGGCGATACGCTCCGGAACGCCTGGCTCGGGCCTCTCCGCCACCTCCCGGAGCGTGACGGCCGCGGCTTCGGCGGCGGCGAGGAGCGCCGTGGCGGCCGGGATGTACGATTCAGCAGCCGCCAATGCGCACGCGTCCTGCCATTCCAACCGCAGGGAGACGAGGGCCTCGTGCGCCCAGCGGAAGGATTCAAGGAGCGATGCGCGCCAGAACCGGTCACGCGCCAGGAAATGCACGCGAAGGTCGGCCTCCGTGACAGCATGAAGGCTGTGCTCGTAGCGGTCGCGCAGGTTCGCCAGCTGCCGATCCAGCCGCGAACGAAACCACTCCGGTTCTAGCGGGATGTCACCGAAGAAGTAGGCGCGCTGGCCGGCACTAGCAGGTTGTGCCAGGAGGTAGGAGAGCTCGCTGTCGCCCCAGTGGACCATTTCCAGACCTGGGTGGCGGGCCTCCAGTCGGCGCCACCACCGCAGCTCCGACTCTCTCTCGCCTGTGGTGAACGCAGTGGGTGTGCACAGCAACCACCGTGACAGGCGCGGGTGCAGTTGAAGCGAGCGAGTCAGTGACTCCTCAACGTGTCGCTTGCGAGAGCCGGCGATCCGCGGATTTGGATGAAAGAACTTCGCCTGCCACCCCCACTCCTCCCCGTTGGGCAGTGTGAGGAAGAACTCTACACCATCGCCGCCCCCGCTGTCGTCGATCGACGTAAATCGACCCTGGTGCCCGTACTCCCGTACGGCGAGTTGGTAACAGAGCTCCTCGAAGCTCCTTCTCGTGCTCTCACGGTAGGGCAGGAGGCGAGACCAATCCGTCATGCAGTCGATCCTCCACTGGAGTCATTTTCGATCTTCGAGTCTGCTCATCACGCAGTCCGCTGAAAGAACAAAGCCTGGCCTGACGACCACCCGTTTCAGACGCTGACGAATTTTCGAGCACCCGACAGCCCGACTACCCGGTCGCTAGCTCTCAACAGCCGTCAACCGCAACTATGTCCGCCACGAAGTTAGCGTGGATGAGCCCCTTACTTCGTGCTCGCTTCAGCATGTTGCGGAGCGCCGCAAGGTACTTCCGCTGCGTGGCCGGACTTAGGTAATTAACGCGCCGGCCGGCGTGGCCAGGCACGTTCCTGACCTCCTCGTGAAGATGCTCTGTGTACGCCGTAACGACGCCGGGGGTGAGTTCGCGAAGGTCGTGAATCCCCTGACGGCGAAAGAACATTCCTGCATGGATGAGCCGCGTACGCAAGAGATTGAGTTCACGCTGCGACGGTCTGCGGCGGCCGACCACCTCCGCCTTGCAGGCCAGGTGATAGCCGATAAAGGACACAATGGAGGTCGGCACCGACACTGCGGCCGCAGCGGCTTTCTCCTCCGCCTCGCGGTTCTCGCGTAGCTCCGCCAATCGGTATGCGAAAAGGATCGCTGCCGTGTTGGGCTGGTCAGTCGCGAACTTCTCCCCAGGTACTCGTAGCGGTTCCTGGCGCCGGCCACCCCACGCAGCCCAACCACCCAGTTCAGCGTACGCACGTCCGCCGATCCAGCGAATGTACGCGCGGGGTTCTGTCTCGGTCGCAGGACGGCGACCCATCTTGCGTCTAGACACGGCGGGCGAGGATGGCGGAGGGGAAACGGTCTTTGCTCCAAGACCAGATACCCCGGGTGACCGTCCGGCGCCGACCGCGGCCGTTGACGAGATCGTGTGCGGAGTTTACATACCCTTTGCGGAGCCGCCAAGCAGCGGGATCTGCCTTACCCGCGCAGAAGGCATCAGTCGAGCAACACGGCCAGTTCGCTCCAGCTGGCCTTCAACCCAGCCAGGAGCCGCAGGACGTTCAGGAAGCTGACATTGCTCTCACCTCGCTCGATTTGACCGACAAAGCTCCGGTCCAGGTGCGCCAGTGCGGCAAGCTTCTCCTGGGTGAGTCGTCGGCGCTTGCGTAGGGTGCGGATCGCCGCGCCGAAGCGGATGAGGTCTGGGTCGGTACCGGCCATAGCCAACGCTATGACCAGCAACGGCTATGCGTCCACGGAGTTTACATACCATTGCTACGAAACCCGAGGTAAGCTCCGCTGGCGGCGGACTCTCGGATCGGGAGCATGCTCGAATCCATTCTGACCAGAAGCGATAAGGATGGCGAGGATCTACTGGCGCAGCCACGGAGACGGTCCCCCACGAGCGTGGGGAGACTTCACGTCGCTCGGGCACGGGCGCGAACCTCTGATCGAGCCCGGATCGCCGAAGCGCCTGGGCACGACCAACTCCACCGTCGTGGCGAAGGTATTTGCGGATCGCGTGAAGGAACTGGAGCAGGTGAAGGTAGACCGCACGGTTCTGGGAGTGGAAAGGCGGATGACCCTCGGCGCGTTCGTCCCTCAGCATCTCGCACTCCGGCGTCAGGAAGCCACGGTCACGGAGCTCTGGCTCAAGGAAACGGGTGCGCGGCTACAATCGGGTGCAATCCATTTCTTTGGCGCCGACCGGCCGCTGCTGTCGATCACTTCACGGGAGGTCCTCCGTTTCAAGATCTGGCTGACGGAGTTTCCCAACGGCCGGGGTGGCACCCTCTCCGGATCGACGCAGCGGAAGTACATCGAGGCACTGAGCGGTCTGTTCACCGCGGCGATCCGCGAGCGCGTCTACAGCGGCCCGAATCCAATCGACGGCATTGTAAAGCCGCTGGAATCTGCACCATTCGAAGAGTGGTTCGAACCGTGGGAAACAGCTGCGCTACTCGAAGCGGCACGCACGTACCGACCGACTGCGCCGGGCCGTCACCTGCCCGAATGCGGCTACGCGCTCCTCGCGTTCATCGCACTCACCGGCTGTCGAATGCGCGAAGCGTTTGGGATCGAGGTGGAGGACGTGGACTTCACCCGACGGGTGATCCGCATTCACCCGAACTCCTGGCGCAGGCTGAAGACGCCGCGCTCTGCGCGCGTGGTGCCGCTCTGGCCGCAACTCGCCGAAATCCTTTCGGAATATCTCGGCGAATTCGGCTCGCGGCTGAACAGACTCCTCTTTCCATCCGAGCGTCTGTTGGCATGTGGGAGGGAGGGATTGATTACGGACTCTCGAAAGATGCTCGACAGGCTCGGCAGTCGCGTGGGTTTCCAGCCTGGGGAGGTGCGCTGGAACAAGCTCCGCCACGGCTATGCGACCGCGCGACTGCAGACGCTCGACAACGGTGCACCGGTGGCGGTGTTCACGGTCGCGCGCGAGTTGGGGCATACAGGCGTGCATCTCGTAGAGCGGATCTATGGGCACCTGGGAGAGGTGCATCACCGCTCGGAGGTAGTGGAGTTCCGCAGCGAGCTGTATCCGGAATGGCTCACCCGACGGCGCACCTCGGAGGACGCAATCGAACAATGACGTGAGCGCGGAGCATGAACGCTTGGCCGCTCCGCTCGAGGTCATCATGGGAGAACCGTCCACACGATTTCACGCACGATTTCACCTGGATGATGGGGGAAATTTGGCGGCTGGGTGCTGAAACTCGAATCTGCGACCTATGGCTTGGTTTTCCGCAGGCCAACAAGCCTCCACCGGCGTAGCACAAGGAGATGTAAACTACGTTGGGAGAACGGTTTGCCGCGGTGTTTATGTGGATACCGTTCCGCTCTCGGGAAGCCCATTCACGAATCTAAGGGTGCGTTTTTACAATTTGGTTCACACAATTTTGCGCACGGAGCCGCTCAAATGGACGCTAGTAACAGAAAAGCCCCCTCCGTAAGTTACGGTGGGGGCTCAACTTAGGGTACGCGCCAGGCTGGACTCGAACCAGCGACCTACGGCTTAGAAGGCCGTTGCTCTATCCAACTGAGCTACTGGCGCCTGTCCTGCTCCGGCTTCAATCGGGGCGCCCGGATTCGAACCGAGGACCTCCTGCTCCCAAAGCAGGCGCGCTACCGGGCTGCGCCACACCCCGTCGAGAAGAAAAACCTATGCCCCGCCTTCACTTTCGTCAACCCCCGCCAGCGCCCGCGCGATCGCCCGCAAGGCTTGGCCGCGGTGGCTGATCTCGTGCTTCCGCCCCGCCGGGATCTCGCCGAACGTCCGCCCCTCGTCCTCGATGTAGAAGAGCGGATCGTATCCGAAGCCGCCCGCGCCACGCGGCTCCCGCAGGACCACGCCCTCGCACGTTCCCGTCCTCACCAGCTCGTCCCCACCCGGCCAGGCGACCGCGACGGCGCAGACGTAGCGCGCCGTCCGCCGCTCGTCCGGCACCTCCGCCAGGAGCTGGACCAGGTGGCGATTGTTGGCCTGGTCCTGCCGCTCGCCGCGCGCCTCGTCCATCGGGGCGAAGCGCCGCGAGCGCACGCCGGGCGCGCCATCGAGCGCGTCGACGCAGATCCCCGAGTCGTCCGCAAGCGCGGGCAGGCCGGTCTTCGCAACGAAGTAGCGCGCCTTGGCCAGCGCGTTCTCCTCGAACGTGTCGAACGCCTCGACCGCGTCCTCATCGGGCGACTCCGGGACGTTCAGCTCCGCGAGGCCGACCACCTTCACCCCGGGGACGCCGGCGAGGATCTCGTGGATCTCCTTCACCTTGCCGGCGTTGCGCGTGGCGACGAGCAGCTTCACGCCAGGGCGGCGCGCTGCAGCGCGTTCAGCTGGCGGATGCCGCCGGACGCGAGCTCCACCAGCTGCGTGAGCTGGGCGGGCGAAAAGTCGCCGTGCTCGCCGGTGCCCTGCACCTCGATCAATCCGCCGCTCTCCCGCGCCACGACGTTCAGATCCACCTCGGCGCGCTTGTCCTCGGAGTAGTCCAGGTCCAGCAGCAGCACGCCATCCACGATCCCCCCGCTGATGGCGGCCACGAAGTGCTGGAAGGGCGACGTGGAGAGGCCGGCCTTGTCCGCCAGCCAGGCGCAGGCGTCGTGAAGCGCCACGGCGCCGCCGGTGATGGAGGCCGTGCGCGTGCCGCCGTCCGCCTGCAGAACGTCGCAGTCCACGGTGATGGTCCACTCGCCCATGGCCTCCATGTCCACGCAGGCGCGCAGCGAGCGACCGATCAGCCGCTGGATCTCCTGCGTGCGGCCGCCGACTTCCTTGCGCTCACGGCGGTTGCGAGTGTTCGTCGCGCGGGGGAGCATGCTGTACTCGGCCGTTACCCAGCCGAAGCCGCTCCCCTTTCGCCAGGACGAGACGCCCTTCTCGACCGACGCCGTGCACAGCACCTTGGTGCGCCCGGCGGTGATCAGGCACGATCCCTCGGCGTACATTCCCACGCCGCGTTCCAGCGTCACCGGCCGCAGCACGCCGGGGCTTCGCCCGTCCGCGCGGGTCATCTCGTCAGCCACTCTCCCCTCCCCCTCTCGCTCGTTCCAGGATGGACGTCGTCGACCGGCCGGGGATCAGCGGAATCACCTCCACCCTGCCTCCCGCGGCCAGCACTTCCGGCGCCCCGACGATGGTATCGACCGTGTAGTCCCCGCCCTTCACCAGCACGTCCGGCATCAGCGCCGTGATGATGGCGTGCGGCGTGTCCTCGTCGAACAGGGTGACCGCGTCCACGCACCCCAACGCGGCGAGCACCATCGCGCGGTCTTCCTGCGGGTTGACGGGCCGCCCCGGCGCCTTGGCCAGCCGGCGGACCGAGTCGTCGGTGTTCAGGCCGACGACGAGGGCGTCGCCCAGGGCGCGGGCCGCGAACAGGTACTCCACGTGGCCGCGGTGAAGGATGTCGAAGACGCCGTTGGTAAAGACGATGCGCCCGCAGCGCGGCTGACCGAAGCGATGGAGCACGTCCTCGCGCGACATCACCTTGTCCGCCGGGTGCACCAGGGGCGTCATGGCGCCGCGGGCTCGGGTGCGGCGGCGCGGGCGCGCACGGCGGCCAGCACCTCCCCCGCCCCGCGCGCCAGCAGCGCGTCCGCCGCGCGCCGGCCGATCGCCTGGGCATCATCCACCGGGCCTGACTCCTGGACGCGGAGGATGCACGTGCCGTCGGTGTCCGCCACCAGGCCGTCGAGGACGAGCCGGTCTCCATCCACCCGCCCCAGCGCGCCGATGGGCACCTGGCAGCCGCCTTCCAGCGCCCGCAGCAGCGCGCGCTCGGCGGTGGTGCAGGCGGCGGTGTGGGGATCGTGGAGGGCGCGAAGCCGGTCGAGCACCTCCGCGCGGTCCTCGCAGCAGACGACGGCCAGCGCACCCTGGCCCACGGCGGGAAGCCATTGCCCGGGATCCAGCGACTCGGAGATCCGGTCCTCCCAGCCCAGTCGCCGGACCCCCGCGGCGGCCAGGATGATGGCGTCGTAGTCGCCGCGGTCCAGCTTCGCCAATCGCGTGTTCAGGTTGCCGCGCAGATCCAGCACCTCCAGCTCCGGCCGCAGCGCCTGCAGCTGTGCCCGGCGCCGGAGCGAGCTGGTGCCGACGCGCGCGCCGGATGGCAGCGCGTCCAGTCCCCCCGTGCGCCCAGGGGCGAGAAGGACTACGTCGCGCGGGTCTTCGCGGACGGTCACCGCGGCCAGGGCCAGGCCGTCCGGCAGGCGGGTGGGCACGTCCTTGAGCGAGTGGACCGCCAGGTCGGCATCGCCGGCCAGGAGCGCGTTGTCCAGCTCCTTGGTGAACAGCCCCTTGTCGCCGATCTTGGCCAGGGGCACGTCCTGGATGCGGTCGCCCGTGGTCCTGATGACGTCGATCCGCACCTCGAGGGACGGATCGGCGGCGCGGAGGGCGGCTTCCACGGCGCGGGACTGCCACAGGGCCAGCTCGCTGCCGCGGGAAGCGATGCGAAGCGCTACCACTGCGACTGCGCTCCCTCGATCAGCCGCTGCACCGCCTGCTGCAGCGCCTTGCGGCGGCCGTCGTCCACGTCCTCGGTGTTGGGGTTG
Organism: Longimicrobium sp.; assembly: GCF_036388275.1. Taxonomy (NCBI): domain Bacteria; kingdom Pseudomonadati; phylum Gemmatimonadota; class Longimicrobiia; order Longimicrobiales; family Longimicrobiaceae; genus Longimicrobium; species Longimicrobium sp. The sequence continues at coordinate 66,915 of NZ_DASVSF010000089.1, read as the reverse complement.
AACGCGCCCAGCGCGGTGATTCCGTTGCCGCGCCAGAGCACCCGGTCGTTCTGCACGTCGTAGATCTCGGCGTCGAAGCTCACCTGCACCTGCGCCTCCAGCCGGCCGATGCGCCCCGAGGCATCGGTGTTGGGGTTGATGTTGGTGGTCTGCTCCTCGGCCGACTTCAGCTTGCCGCGGACGATGGCGTCGGCGTTGGACTGCGACGCCAGGCGCACGCCCAGGCTGCCGGGAAAGCGGTCCTGCAGCTCGCGCAGCAAAAGGCTTTCCAGCCCCGGGTACGGCGTTTCGTTCTCGAACGGCTCGATGTACACGCGCCGGATGTGCTGCGGCAGCCCGCCGCCAGTAAAGCTGTAGTTGCAGCCGGAAAGCAGGGCCAGGAACGCCGTCAGCAGGACGGCGTCAAGTGCCCGGCGGATTCCAGGTCGCTTCGGGAAAGCCAGTGACATCGGTCTGCGACTCCACGGTCAGGTTCAGCGAGCGGTACGCGGCCCAGTCGCGGTAGCGCGCGCTCTGGAGGTTGCCCGCTTCGGAATGTTCGAGGTCGATCGATTCGGCCACGCCGCCGCGCGTGTTGCGGCGAACCGTCTGCAGGCGCCCGCCGCGCAGGCGGTACTCCAGCACGTCGTCGCCCAGCGCGTAGCGAAGGGTGGTGACGTCCCCGTTGACGGAGGCGTCCATCAGCCGCGCGTCGGCCGGCGGGTTCACCACGCCCACGGCGCCCCACAGCAGCGCCGGCGAGGGCAGGCGGAAGCGCTCCAGGAGCAGGGGCGGAACGCGCATCTGCCCATCCACCATCGCGGCGGCCAGGTACGTCTCCCCCCGCGGGCCGAACAGGTCCAGCCGGAAGCGGCCGGGTGCCACGTACCGCGCCGTACCGCGGCCGCGGAAGCGTGCGCCGGCTTCGTCCAGCTCCCAGCCGAACTGCGCCTGCCGCGCCGACGCGGGCGTGGTGGAGCGGATGGCCTGGGCGGCGACCGGCGCGGGGTCGGGCGCGGCCTGGCCGGGCGGCGGAGCGGTGGACGTCGCCGCGGGGGCACAGGCTGCCACCATGACGGCGAGCGCGGCCGCGGCGTATCGAACTGCCATCAACGGTTCTCCCGGATTCGAATGATGCGGTCGCCCGGCAGCAGGCGGTCGGCCACTTCCATCCCTCGCACCACCCGTCCGAACACCGTGTAGGTGGCGTCCAGGTGCGGCTGGGGCGAGTGGGTGACGAACCACTGGCTTCCGCCCGTGTCGGGGCCGGAGAGCGCCATGCCGAGCGTGCCGCGCAGGTACAGGTTGCGATTCAGCTCGTCGCGAATCACGTACCCCGGACCTCCCGAAGTGTCCCCGCGCGGGTCGCCACCCTGGATGACGAAGTTGGGAACCACGCGCGGCCACTCCTGCCCGTCGAAGAACCCATTGGCGGCCAGCGACAGGAAGCTGTTGACGGTCTGCGGCGCGTCGCCCCCGAACAGTTCCAGGTGGATGTCGCCGCGGCTGGTGACGATGGTCGCGCGGCGGATGCCCCTCCGCTCCACCTCGGCCATCCGCTCGTAGTCCGCTGGGGACCGGTTCGTCTCGATGGGCAGTGGCGCGCCCCAGGCGCCCGTGAGCGTGTCGCCCCAGGCGGCGTTCACGCGCTGGCGGACCAGGTAGTCGCCGGAGCGGGGGAAGCGGGCCAGGAATCGAGCGGCCGCGCCGGGCTGCTTCTTGTCGATCGCCGCCACCGCGTCCACGGCGGCGAGCGCCGCGTCGTTCAGCGTGTCGGTCTGGGCGCGCTGGTAGGCGTCGAGCACGGCGGGAAGCGTCGCCGGGTCTGCCAGGCGCGCCAGGCCGGCGAGCGCGTTGGTGCGAACGATCGCGTCCCGGTGCGCCAGTCCCGCCATCAGCAGGTCGCGGAGGGGTCCCACGCTGTCGCCGGCCGCCGTCAGCGCCTGCTCGATGGCCGCGGCCCCGATGCGCGGATCGGGGTCTGCGGCGAACGTCATCAGGCGGTTGTTGCTCGGACCCTCGGCCTCCACGAGGGCGCGCACGGCCGCGGCGCGCAGCCTCCATTCGGGCGACGTCTCCAGGCCGCGGGCCACGTCGGCCGCGCGGGTGGAATCGACGTCCGCCAGCGCGGCGAGCGCGGTCTGGCGGATGAAGACGGGGCGCGAATTCGACTGCGCAATCTCTCCCAGGAGGGTGGCCGCCGACGCCGCGTCCCTGCCCAGCCGCTGAATGGATTCCAGCGCGGCGATGGACTCGTGCTCGTTGCGGGGGACTCCCGCGACGGCGCTCAGCACGGCCAGCGTTCGCGGACCGGGAAAGGTCCCTAGCGAGCGGAGTGCGTTGATCCGCGGCTCGTACGCCCCGTCGTTCGCGATGATACGGACGAGCGCGTCCTGCGCCGCCGTTCGTCCGATCCCCGACGAGTCCGCCATCGGTCCGGTCAGGCCGCGGGCGGCGAAGGAGCGGACGAGTGGATCGGCGTCGCCGACGTGGGGAAAGAGCGCGGCCGTCGCGCGCGGCTCCGCGCGCCGGGCGAGTGCGTAGGCGGCGCGCCAGCGGATTTCGGGATCGGCCGAGCGCAGCCAGGGAGCGATCGCGTCCACGGGCGTGGGGCGGCCCTGGCGCCAGATGGCCAGCAGCGCCATCCCCACGGCCTCGCGCACCCCGGCCCCTTCGCGCGGCGCATCCGTCAGCAGCCGCTCCAGCGCGGCGCGGGCCTGCGGATGGCGGATCTTGCCCAGCGCGTACGCCGCCTCGCCCACGACCGTCGGGGCGACCGCGATGCGCGCGGGATCGGCGAGCGGCGCCAGCAGCGGCACGGCCGCGGTGTCGCCGATCTGCCCGAGAGCGAACGCGGCGGTGGCAACGACGGCGGTGTCGGCGTCGCTCAGCAGCGCGCCGAGCGGGGCGATCGATCGAGGGTCGCGGATGCGCCCGGCCGCCAGCGCGGCGCGGCGCCGCAGCGGCGCGGAGGGGCTCGCCAGCGCCGCCTGGAAGACGGCCGGATCGTATTCGCGGCGGTCTTCCAGCCGCAGCAGCGGGGCGACGGCGGAGGGCGTGGGCTGGGACGTGCCTCTGCCGGCCGCGGGTGCACAGGCGGCGAGCGGAGCGGCGGCCAAGGCGAGAGCGTAAACGATTTTCATACGGGCTCCGGGGCCGCGGCGCGGCGGAAGGCGTCGAGCAGGTCTGCCGGCAGCTTGCGCGGCGCGCCGGCGCGGTCGATGGCCGTCAGCCCCGTACGCGCGGTGCACAGGCGCGTGGTGGTGCCGTCGTCCTCCACCCGCTCCACCAGGTAGGTGAAGGAGACGGCGCGGGAGCGGACCTGTTCCAGCGTCGTCGTCACCCGCACCAGGTCCTCGTAGCGGGCCGACGCATGGTAGCGCAGGGTGGCGTCGGTGACGGCCAGCAGCACGCCGTCGCGCTCCACCTGCGAGTACGGCTTCCACAGCTGCCGGATGAGCTCCGTACGCCCCATCTCACACCAGGTAAGGTAATTGGGGTGGTAGATGATCCCCATCTGGTCCGTCTCGGAGTACCGTGCGCGGAACTCCACGGTGCACCACTGCGGGCTGGGCGGCATTCGCTGCGCGGGCTCGGGACCATGGATGCCGGAAACGCCGACGATTCTACCCGGCGAGCCGAGGCGAGTCAAACGTCCAGGACGGAAATCGAAACGGGCAGCCCCTCGATCGAAGGGCCACCCGTCTATCTGCATCGACCAGCCGTTCCGGCGGTCCCCGGAATCATTCGCCGGGACCTGTCAGTGGCTGCGTCTCACCTCCCGTAGCGCACCGCCCGGTGCCGGGCGGGAGCCATGATCACGCGCCGTGGCCGCACCGCGGTGCGAACCAGCCCCAGGGTAAGCAGCACCAGCCCAAGCGTGGCGGCCGCGACTTCGGGGCGCCCCAGCAGCAGCGCCAGGAGGCATGCCGCGAGAAGGGGAGAGGCGTGAAGGAAGGTGATCGACCACAGGTTCGCGCGGGAGGTGCTCTTTCCGCGCCGGGCCTGGGCCACGAGCCACTGCAGGCGTTCTCGGTCGTCCATCGTTCGGGTTGTGCTGCCGGCGCGCGGTCCGCGGCGCGACTTGGTGGTCGGCGCCCCGCCGGCGGTCATTTCTGCAGCCCGGGATTGTCCCGGCTGTCGTGGACCGCAGCGGATCCGCGGACGTTTGCCGCGGATCCTCCATCCCCCGCGCCCAAACGGGCGGCGGCGGGACGGAACTGGTACCCCGATCCCGCGGTGCGGGTTCGGGGCACCTTGATTGTAATCGCCCGGCGCGCGGCGCGCCAGCCACCCGCGATCCGGGCGTGCCGGCCTCAGCCGATCAGGTCCACGGGCGGTCCTGCACCAGGCGGAACTGGTCCAACCGGAACCACTTGGCGCTGGTCTGCGGCGCGAAGACGATCCCCCACACTTGTGTAAGTGTCAGCCCGTCGTTCGGGGTGGACGCGTGCGGCTGCCAGCTGCCGCGCGAGAACGCCGTCCACGGAACGTCGATGTAGCGCCACCCGATGAAGTTGTCGCGGAAGCTGAACACCCACCGCTCGGCCGTGTCCACCCCCTGCAGCGCAGGGTCGGCGCTCCGGTTGTCCTGCAGCTCGACGGAAACCACCACGCCGGCCCCGGCGTTCAAGTCACGCCCGTTGCCGTAGTACCAGAAGCCGATCCCCTCGGTGTTGCCGATGCCCGTGCGCGTCTTCCAGTTCTGCGGCGCGGAGTACCAGCGGCCCACGCCGCCCCAGCTCCCGGACGCGACGGAGTAGTCCACGCGCAACCCCGATCCTTCGTCAACGGCCGTGCCTCGATGCGCCTCGCTGCCCGGCGGCACGGTGCGCGTTACCGTGGATCCCGGGCCCTGGTACGTGAACCAGCGGTCCAGCGCCCCGGAATCGAAGTCGTCTACGACCTCGTGCCCGGTGCTCACCGACGTGGCGGCGTTCTGAAAGAGGATGGTGTAGTGCCGCGCCCGGTCCAGGTAGCAGCCCGCCTCGCGCACGCGGGCCGCGTCGTCGCGCTGCCCGGCGGGAGTCAGGCACGCGCCCCCGACGGTGGAGTTTCGCACGTGCTCCACCCACCCGCTCCCGTGCATCACCATCATCGAGTCTACCCACGGGTAGCCGCGATTGAAGCTCGCGGCGATGATGTCGAACAGCTCGGTCGCGTTCGGGGGTCGGCCGTAGACGTGCGCGGCCAGTTCCGCGTACGACAAGTAGCCGCTGAACTCCGCCTTGAGCGCGATGTGCCTGTCGTCGCGTAGCCACGACCGCGTAGAGCCGTTGACCTTGTGCGTGCCCAGCCAGATGTTCTCGAGCTGCTTGAGGTGGTAGACGAGTGCCCGCGTGGTCTTCATGGGATCCGCGAGGTACGATCCCGAGAGGCTGACCGAGTCCTTATTCCCCATGTTTCCGCGCACGTACACCGTGCTGTCCACCTGGCTGTGCATCCACGTGAACGCGGAGTGGTAGCGAATCTGCTGGAGCAGCTCGTCGTCGGAATCGGGCCCCATCTGCGCGTAGCCGTAGGTGCCGACGCCACCCTCGTACACGTGCGGGTCGAAGCCGCTCTCGATGGCCAGGATGGCAGCCACGAAATTCGGGTTCAGGTTCAGCCGGCTGTCCTGGGCCCATGCCTGCAGCGAATCATCCACCGCCCCGTCGTAGAACGCGTTGTAGAGCGGCCACTTGGAGTCGGCGATTCGCAGGTAGACGCTGTCGTTGTTGAGCGGGTTCAGCGTGGTGAATGCCCGGCGGGGAGCCCAGCCCAGCCAGTAGTCGCCATTTGCGTACAGCCGGGCCTGCGGATCGGTCGCCACGCTGCCGGAGAAGCGCGGGCCGGTGCCCGGCGCGATCGGCGCGGACCCGGGCTCCAGGGGTCCCGCATCGTCGGTACAGGCGGAGAGCAGGGCGGCCCCAAGGGCCAGGGGAAGGAGGATACGACGGCGCATGGTTGCCTCCTGCGGGCAGAACTTGTCTCCGGGCCCGGCCGGCGGATCTGCCGCCCGGGCGCTCTCACCCAGAGAGCTTGGTCCGGGGCGCGGATGCAAACGCGATGCCGATAAATACTTAATCTGACACAAGTTACGGTGACTTGGAGAAAAAGCATGTTTCGCGGGCGAACGACAATGCGGGTCAGGATTGCTCCCCCGCCCCGCTCCGCTTGGGCGCGCGATGATCGTTGCATCTCGCTCCGCCCACGGCGACATTGGGACTCGTGCGGGGGGAACGTCACAAGCCTCACCTCGCCCGCCCCTTCCGAACACGTCCCGAGCAGATCACCAGGCGCACGTCCCGGAACGGCTTGGGCTCGCGACGGGTGCGCTGCACATCGACGTCGGCAAGCGTCCGGATCGAGCCACCTGCCCTCGCCAGCCGGCACGTACGGGCTGAAGATGCGTTCGACGCCCACAATCTTTCCAGCCTCAACGCTTGCCGCCTCCGACCGACCCGAAGCGCGTGTCCTCTCCACGGGTGTTGCGTGAAACCCTGCCCTCGTGGCGCTGCGGCCTGCTCGGGGCCGCACTGGTCGCGGCGTTTTCCTGGTTCAGCGCCGCCGCGGACGACGCGACGGCGAGCGATCGCCTGACGAACACGCTGCTCCGCGAGCGTTTTACAAGTGGACGGCTGGCCAGCCAGGATGCGTGGCAACCCTGCATCACGGCGGATACTGCCGCGCTGGTGCCCGACATGAAGTGCAGCGGGCCGCCGCGGCCGGGCACGCGGCGTTTCGTGCGCATCGACGCGGCGGGACGCGCCACGCGCCAGCTCCGCTCTGCCTCCTCCCCGGCGGCCATCCGCGCCGGGGCGCTTCTCGACCTTCGCTGGGCGGACATCACTCCGTCGGCGGTGGACCGCGCGGTGGAGTCACTGGAGCGCGCCCGGCGCGCGGCACCCGATGATGTTGCCGTCCTCAACGACCTTGCCGTGGCGTACCTGGAGCTTGGCGAGCGTGACCAGCAGCTCATGCCCATGCTCCGGGCGCTGGATGCGATCGGCCGCGCGTTCGAACGCGATTCCACGCACCCGGCCATTCTTTTCAATCAGGCACTCATTCTCCAGCGCCTTTACCTGGTAGACAGTGCCGAGCGTGCCTGGAGACAGTACCTGGCCGCCGAGAGGGATCCCCATTGGCGAGCGGAGGCCGAGGCCTACGCAGGCGCGATCGGGCAGGTGGCCGACGCGGTGTCGTGGACATCGTACCTCCGCTCCCCGCCCTCACGCATCGATTCCGTGACCCGGACCAGGATCGCCGCGCGGGTCCGACAGTCTCCCCAGGCCGCGCGCGAGTTCGGTTTTCCGCTCCTCGGGGCCTGGGGAACCGCGATCATCGACGACGACCAGGCACGTGCGGCCGCTCTCCTCACGGTGGCGCGTGAGATTGGGGGCGCGGCGCGGTCCATGGAACTGGACGGAAGCGTTGCGCTAGCGGTCGGGGTGATCGACGACGCCGCTGGAGATTCCACTCGCCTCCACGCACTGGCCCGGGGGCACGTCGCACTGGAGGAGGGCCGGCAGCTTTACGAGGCACGGCGGTTTCGCCGCGCCCTGGACGCACTACGGCGGTCCGAACGGCTCCTGCGGGACGCCAACACGCCCGCAGCGCGCTGGGCGGCGTTCTACCGTGCCGCTTCGGAGGTGAGCGAGAACGAGTACGAGATGGGGGACCGGATCTTCGCGCGCCTCGTTTCGGAGGCAGGACCCGACGAGCCGGCACTCGGGGGGAAAGCCGTGTGGGCTCTTGGCCTCAGCCAACTGCGGCGCGGCAACTACGACGAGGCGATCCATCGTTATCACGAGGCGAAACCCTCGATCGCGAAGGCGGGCGAAACCGAGAACGAGGGCGCGGTGGCCGTGCTCCTGGCCGAAGCATTCGCGCTGGCCGGGCGGGAGGAGGAAGCCAGCGCCGAAGCCTATCGTGCGCTACGGATTCTCACCCCATTCCGTCGCTCCGGGTTCTTGAACAATCATCTCGCAATCGTGGCGTCGTTCTCACGCGATGCGGGGCTCAGCCATGCGGCGCTCGGCTTCACCGACGAGCTGGTGGGGGTGGCCCGAGGCATCGCAAAGCCCACGACCCTGGCCCTGGCCCTCTGCTCCCGTGCCCGCGACCTGATGGCGACCGGCCGGCGTCAAGCCGCGGATGCGGTGCTGAACGAAGCGCTACGGTGGGCCGACTCCATCCCCGGGGATCGCGGGGGAGACCGGGTGCGCGCCCGCGTCGTCCTGACGCTGGGCCAGCTGATACGGCAAAGGGACGCTCGGGCGGCGCTGCCGATCCTGGCCGGTGCCGTGGATACCTACGCCGGCTTCGAGACAGACCTTCTGCTGCCGACCGCGCTGTACGAGGCAGCCACGGCCGCGAGGTCTACGGGCGGCCGGGAGCAGGCGCGCCAGTGGCTGCACCGGGCCATCGACTACATCGACAGGCAGCAGGCCTCGTTCCGGGGAACGGAATCCCGAACAACGTTCTACGAGACGGTCGAGAACGTGTTCGACGCCGTCATCGAGCTCGAGCTGGAAGAACATCGGGCGGAAGCGGCGTTCGATGTCCTGGAGCACGGACGAGTCCAGGCTTGGCCTAGAGGCGGGCGCGGCGCCGGTTCGCCGGGCGCGGAACGGGCTGCGACCAGCTTGGCGCGGGTGGCGGCGTCACTTCCGGATGACATGCTTTTCGTGGAGTACGCGTTGCTGCGGGATCGGCTCGTCATCTGGACGGCGACCTGGCGCGAGACGAGGCACTACGCTGTCGCGGTTTCGCGGGACTCCGTCGCGGCCCTGGTGGATGCGTTCCTGCGAGACGCCGGTGCCGCATCCCCCGCCGGAGATGCGCGCACACGCCTTTTCGAGTTGCTCATCCGGCCGTTCGCGCGCGAGTTGGAGGGGATTCGCCAGCTTACCGTGGTTCCCGACAGGGAGTTGAACCGGCTGGCCTTCGCCGCGCTCGTGGACCCTGCCGATGCGCGCTACCTGGTGGAACGGTATGCGATCCGCACCGTCCCCAGTGCCGGCTTCTACCTCGCGGCTTCGGCCCGGCGTTCCGGCACGGTCGGCCGCCGGCGAGCTCTGGTCATCGGGAATCCCAGCCTCGAAGACGATCTGGAAACCGGTGCCCTGCCCACGCTGCCGAGCGCGGCCCGCGAAGCGCAGATCGTCGCCGGGCTCTATCCGGAAAGCGTGCTCCTCAGCCGCGGCCACGCTCGGCGGGCGAGGGTGCTGGACGGGCTGCCCGCGTCCGGCGTCTTCCACTTTGCCGGCCACGCCGTCTTCAACCCGGAGCAGCCCGAACAGTCGTACCTTGCCCTCGCCCCCGACCAGCCGGGACGCCCCGGAACCCTGCGCGCGTGGGAAATCGGCCGGATGCGTCTCTCTAACATACAGGTCGTCGTGCTGTCGGCCTGCAGCTCGCTAAGCCCGCGGGCGAGCCGCACGGGTGCAGTCGCCGGGCTGGCCTTCAGCTTCCTCCGCGCGGGGGCACCTGCAACGGTCAGCACGCTCTGGGACGTGGACGACGGGGCCAGCGTGGAGTTGGTCGTTCGCTTCCATCGTCTGCTCGCCGCAGGGACGCCCGCACCGGAGGCCCTCCGCTTGGCGCAACTTGAGGGACTGCGGTCCACGCGGCCCGAGTTGCGGGTCCCGCGAGCCTGGGCGGCCTTCGTATACACCGGTCCGTAGTCGTAGGAAAACCTCCATTGAAGGGAGCCACGATGGCGTTCGAACTTCGCGTCGAGTTCGCGGGGCCTTGCCTGTTCGTCGTACACACGGATTCAACCGTCACGCCCGCGGTTACCCAGGAAGTTACTGTCCTGATGCCTGACGCTCGGGCATCCAAACACCCGAGTCCACCCAAGCACCTGGACGAGGATGACGCGCAACCTCATATCGGCTTCCTCCGCCTAGACTTGGCCCAACTGGATCGGCGATTCCCACGCAGGACGGGGAAGGACGATCCGAAGTACGAACTCGTTCATCGCTTCGATCGGCAGGTCGTGGAGTTCGCTGGCGTGGAGGCCGAGCCCATCCACGACCTTCCGGAACTGGCGTACCCGGACTTCGCCCGCATCGCTCCCAAGGGCCAGAAGTTCGCGGTGGAACTCCTGGACAACGTTCTGGAAGCCGCCCCCCCTCCCGCGCTGCTCATGCGGGCCAAGCTGCGTGGCGGCCGCTTCGAGTCCAGCCCCCGACGGAAGTGGGTGATTCCACCCATCCTGAATACGAACGGCAATGAGTACCAGGGTGATTTCGGTTCGGACATATGTTGGATCCGCCACATCGACGAGGACTGTCTGACCATCAGGATCACCGACTTCGATGGTTCAAACATTGAGGCCGAATTCGACCTGGGGCCGTTCGCCGCCGGAGAGGAAGTGACTGTCGTGATGGGCAACCTTTGCTGCGACAACCCCCTCGGCTGGAACAACATTGCCCGGCCAGACGTGCCGGATGTCGACGACGACTTCAAGTGGCTGTACCGACTGCTCCGCACTAAAGGGAAATCCACATTGGAATTCCCCGGCAAGAAGCTACCCGCGCCCATAGCTGTGAAACGCCAAGCCGCCAGCGATCAGACCTCGCGTTCCACCGAAAAGCTGCCGATCTTGACCAGCGAAGAGGCCTGCATGGGAGGAAAGATCACCTTCCCCTGACCTGGGATGGCTACGATACTCAGCGAGCAGGAAAAACGGATCGGCGGCCAGATTGGCCGCCGATCCGTTTTTCCATCTGGACCTGCTCTGGGCAGTTCCCGCTTAGTACCGGTAGTGGTCCGGCTTGTAGGGGCCTTCCACCGGCACGCCGATGTACTCGGCCTGCTTGGGCGACAGCTCGGTGAGCTTTACGCCCAGCTTGTCCAGGTGCAGGCGCGCCACCTTTTCGTCGAGCTTCTTGGGAAGCACGTACACCTTCTTCTCGTACGCCGAGTTGTTGGTGTGCAGCTCGATCTGCGCCATCACCTGGTTGGTGAAGCTGGCGCTCATCACGAACGAGGGGTGGCCCGTGGCGCAGCCCAGGTTCAGCAGGCGGCCCTCGGCCAGCATCATCACGCTGTGCCCGTCGGGGAAAACGAACTCGTCGTACTGCGGCTTGATGTTGATGCGCTCGATGCCGCCGCGCTTCTTGAGGCCGGCCATGTCGATCTCGTTGTCGAAGTGGCCGATGTTGCCGACGATGGCCTTGTCCTTCATGCGGGCCATGTCGTCCACCGTGATGATGTCCTTGTTGCCGGTGGCCGTGATGAAGATGTCGGCCGACTCCAGCACCGCGTCGAGCGTGGTGACCTGGTAGCCTTCCATCGCCGCCTGCAGGGCGCAGATGGGATCGATCTCGGTGATGATCACGCGCGCGCCCTGGCCCTTGAGCGCCTGCGCGCAGCCCTTGCCCACGTCGCCGTAGCCGCAGATGACGGCCACCTTGCCGGCCAGCATCACGTCGGAGGCGCGCAGGATGCCGTCGGTCAGCGAGTGGCGGCAGCCGTACAGGTTGTCGAACTTGCTCTTGGTGACGGAGTCGTTGACGTTGATGGCCGGGAACAGCAGGGTTCCCGCGTTCATCATCTCGTACAGGCGGTGCACGCCCGTGGTCGTCTCTTCCGACACGCCGCGAAGCTCGGCGGCGATGCGCGTCCAGCGGCCGGGCTCGCTGGCGATGGTGCTGCGCAGCGTGTCGAGGATGATGCCCCACTCCTCGGGCTCGTTCTCGGCGTCGAAGCTCGGGATGACGCCGGACGCCTCGTACTCCACGCCCTTGTGCACGAGCAGGGTGGCGTCGCCGCCGTCATCGAGCAGCAGGTTGGGGCCGCTGCCGTCCGGCCAGATCAGCGCCTGCTCGGTGCACCACCAGTACTCCTCGAGCGTTTCGCCCTTCCAGGCGTACACCGGCACGCCCTGCGGATCGGTTTCCGTGCCGTTCTTGCCGACGACGACGGCGGCTGCGGCATGGTCCTGCGTGCTGAAGATGTTGCACGAAACCCAGCGCACGTCGGCGCCCAGTTCCACCAGCGTCTCGATGAGAACGGCGGTCTGCACGGTCATGTGCAGCGAGCCCATGATCTTGGCGCCGGCGAGCGGGTTCTTGCCGCGGTACTCGGCGCGCAGGGCCATCAGGCCGGGCATCTCGTGCTCGGCCAGGCGGATCTCCTTGCGGCCGAAGTCGGCCAGGGAGATGTCGGCCACCTTGAAGGGCTCGCGGCCCATCTCGCGGGCGGCGGTGAAGGGGTTGCTGGTAAGTTCGGCGACTGCGCTCACGTAAGCTCCAGGGACTAGGGAAAAGGGAATAGCCGGATCGGCTATCGGTTACGCGTTACGATTCTGCCACACACTCTGTCATCCTGAGGCCCAGGCGCGCCTCACACCGGCTCCTCGCGGGCCAGTCTGTCATCCTGAGGCCCAGGCGCACTGCATTGGCCCGTACACCAACCCTCGCGGGCGAGTCTGTCATCCTGAGGCCCAGGCGCACTGCACTGGCCCGTAGTCCTGACTTCGCGGGCCGAAGGATCTAGCCTGAACAACTTCCCGGCCCGGGCGCGGCAGCGACTCCAAGGCTCGGGAATCGGATCGCCGGCGGCCGGGCTCGGATGCCGGGCTGTGGAGCCGCCTCAGGCCCTGCACGGGCGAATGAATTCGCTGCAACGACCACACGATGTCCACCTTCGTGGACTGCCTGCTTTCGTGGGCGTTCGGCTGTACGGCGCGCCCTTGCTTTCGCACTTCCGCTCTTCCGCACTCACGCACTCCGTCTTGCGCTTGCGGCGAAGAGCGTGGGGCCCTTGGCGGCGGGGTCGGGCGGCAGGGGGACGTAGCGAAAGGCCGTCAGCCCCGCGTCCGCCATCCATCCACCCAGCCGCTCCGACTCGAAGCCCTGCCACACGTGCCCCATCGCCTGGCGGTACTCCTCGCGGTCGTGCGGCATCATGTCTACCACCAGCAGCCGGCCACCGGGCTTCAACGCGCGGGCGGCCTGGGCCAGGGCGTCCGCGGGCTCCGCGACGTAGTGCAGCACCAGGAACGCAACCGCCGCGTCCAGCGTGCCCGGCTCGATGGGCAGCGACTCCAACTCGCCCTCGCGCACCTCCACGTTGGGCGTGCCGGCCAAGCGGGCGCGGGCGGCCTCGAGCATGGCCGGCGAGCCGTCGACCGCGATCACCCGGGCGACGAAGGGGGCCAGCGAGGCCGCCATCTGCCCCGTTCCGCATCCCAGGTCGCCCACCGTCCACGCCTCGTCCACCAGGCCGAGCAGCCCCAGAAGGTCCGCCCGCCGTCCGAACAGGTCCGCCCGCAGCCGGTCCCACTCGCCCGCCGCGGACGAGAAGAACTCGCGCGACCGGGTGCTGCGCTGGGCCAGCACGCTCCGCAGCCGCTCCGCGTCCTGCGCGGCTCCGGCCAGCTCGGCCACCTCGCGGCGCACCAGCTGCCAGAGCTGCCGCGCCTCGGCATCCAGCCGGTCGGCGGGCATCCGGTAGCGGCGGCTGGTGCCCTCGGCCCGCGCGCTCACCCACCCCTCGTCGCCCAGCAGCTTCAGGTGCCGGCTGACCGTGCTCTGCGGAAGCTGGAGCACCTGGCACAGCTCGCCCACCGTCAGCTCGTGCCGCTCCAGCACCAGCAGCAGCCGGCTGCGCGTAGCATCGGCCAGGGCCGACATGCGATCGAAGATCGCGGGGGCGGAGACGCTCATCTATCCGTTCATCCGGCTGGAAAGATATATCACGTTGGGTCCGCACGCAAGCGAGCCCCGCGAATGGATCTCGCGGGGCTCGCAGCGGGGGCGGACGACGACGGGCAGATCAGTCGCCGTAGCGGTCGTCGATCGCCTTGCGGATCTCCTCCAGCGACTTGCCGTCGGCGTGCATCTCCCCGGCCATGCGCGCCTCGCTCTGGCAGATGCCGCAGGTGGTGGCCATCCGGTTCTCGAAGCACTCCAGCAGCGAGCGAAGCTCGTCGCGCTCGTGGCAGTCGCAGTGGCAGTACAGCGCGTCGAGGATGGACGGAATCCGTGCCGCGATGGTGTAGGCGTCGCGCGCGCTGCTGGGCACCACCTCGCCCGAGAGCACGCCCTGCCCCGAGATGCCTTCGCGCGGGGCCGGGTGATGCCCGTGGGCCTTCGGCGCCTGTCCATGTTGATGCGCGTGATCCTGCGCCCGCGCCGGGTCCGGCACCAGCGCGCACAGCACCAGCGCGGCGAGCACGGCGGGCGCGCGAACGGACGCGCGGAGGATGGAAGCGATGATCGGCATTCGACTTCGGAGGATCAGGGTACGCGTGGATGATAACGTCTCGCGTTCGTTTCGCCCACTCCCCGTGGTGGATCCGCCGCGTGGTGCGGTGTTGTAGTCATTGGTCACCCGCATGTTCCCTCGCCCGGTCCCCCGGCGATCCAACCTTGGTGCCCTGCCCCCGGCCACGTAGATTCCCACCTCGAAGCGGACCCACAATCCGCCCCTCACGCACCGACGCACTCCCGCACCGCCTTGCTCGACGCCGTTCTCCGCCCCCGCTCCATCGCCGTCATCGGCGCGAGCCGAAAGCCGAACACCATCGGCTACCAGATCCTTGAAAACCTGGTCCGCCACGGGTTCAGCGGGGCCGTGTATCCCGTGAATCCCACGGCCGCCTCGGTGCACTCCATCCGCGCGTACCCGTCCGTCGACGCCATTCCCGACGAGGTGGACCTGGCGCTGATCGTGGTCCCCAAGCAGCACGTGCTCGGCGCCGCCGAGGCGTGCGGGCGCAAGGGGATCAAGGGGCTGGTGGTGATCTCGGCCGGCTTCGCGGAAATCCGGGGCGCGGGCGTCGAACGGCAGAACGCGCTGATGGAGATCGTGCGCCGCTACGGGATGCGGCTGGTGGGCCCCAACTGCATGGGCGTGCTGAACACCGCGCCGGGGCTGTCGATGAACGCCACCTTCGCGCCCACGATGCCCCCTGCGGGGCCGGTTTCGTTCATGAGCCAGTCGGGGGCGATGGGCGTCACCATCCTGGACTACGCCGCCGAGTACGGCATCGGCATCTCGCAGTTCGTGTCCGTGGGCAACAAGCCCGACGTCAGCGGCAACGACCTGATCCAGTACTGGGCCGACGACGAGCGGACGGGCGTGATCCTGATGTACCTGGAGAACTTCGGAAACCCCCGCCGCTTCACGCAGCTGGCCCGCGAGATCACGCGGAAGAAGCCCATCATCGCCGTGAAGTCCGGCCGGTCCCGCGCCGGGGCGCGCGCCGCCTCGTCCCACACCGGCGCGCTGGCGGGCACCGATGCCGCCACGGATGCGCTGCTGCGGCAGTGCGGGGTGATCCGGGTGGACACGGTGGAGGAGATGTTCGACCTGGCGATGGCCTTCAGCCACCAGCCGATCCCGCGCGGCAACCGCGTGGCCATCGTCACCAACGCGGGCGGCCCCGGCATCATCATCGCCGACGCGTGCGAGGCGCACGGGCTGGCGGTGACGGAGCTGACGGAGGAGACCCGCGCCACGCTCGCCGCCCACTTCCCCGAGGAGGCGTCGCTCGCCAATCCCGTCGACATGATCGCCAGCGCCACGGCGCAGAGCTACCGGATCGCGGTGGAAGCGGTGCTGGCGGACCCCAACGTGGACGCGGTGATCGCCACGTTCGTCCCGCCGCTGGGCGTGCGCCAGGAAGACGTAGCCGAGGCCATCGTGTCGGTGGCCGGCGGCAGCGAGAAGCCGGTGATGGCCGTGCTGATGGGCCGCGAGGGGCTGCCGCAGGGCCTGGCCGAGCTGAACGCGGCGGGCATCCCGGGCTACCGCTTTCCCGAGTCCGCGGCCCGCGCGCTGGCCGCCATGTACCGGCAGCGAGAGTGGCTGGAGCGGCCTGTGGGGCAGGTGCGCGCGTTCGACGTCGACCACCGCACGGTGGCGGAAATCATCGCCGCCGCACGCGGCGAGGGGCGCGCGAAGCTGTCGGAAACGGAGGTGATGCGGGTGCTGGAGGCGTACGGCATTCCCGTCGCGCCCCATCGCGTCGCACGCTCGGCGGACGAGGCCGCCGAGGCAGCGCGGGAGATCGGCTGGCCGGTGGTGATGAAGGTCCTTTCGCCGCGGATCATCCACAAGTCCGACGTGGGCGGCGTGGTGGTGGGCGTGGAGGACGAGGCGGAACTGCGCGCCGCGTATCAGCGCCTGACGACGGAAGTGCCGGAGCGCGCCGGGATCGACGCGGGCGAGGTAGACGGCGTGCTGGTGCAGAAGATGGTGTCGGGCGGCAAG
This sequence comes from Longimicrobium sp., assembly GCF_036388275.1. Lineage (NCBI taxonomy): Bacteria > Pseudomonadati > Gemmatimonadota > Longimicrobiia > Longimicrobiales > Longimicrobiaceae > Longimicrobium > Longimicrobium sp. The sequence goes on along the minus strand of NZ_DASVSF010000089.1, from coordinate 50,724 downwards.
GAAACCATCATCGGCATGACGCAGGACCCGCAGTTCGGCCCGGTGCTGATGTTCGGGCTGGGCGGGATCTACGTGGAGGCACTCAAGGACGTGGCCTTTCGGGTGCAGCCGGTGACGGACGTGGACGCGGCCGAAATGGTGAGGTGCATCCGCGCGTTCCCGCTGCTGGAGGGCATCCGCGGCGAGCCCGCGTCGGACCTGGGCGCCATCGAGGAGGCCGTGCAGCGCGTATCGCAGCTGGTGGCGGACCACGACGCCATCCGCGAGCTGGACGTGAACCCCTGGCTCGCCTTCCCCGAGGGCGGCGTGGCCGTCGACGGCCGCATCCGCATCTCGATCGGTCCGGCGAGCTGCTGAAGCTCTCGCGTTCGCAGCAGGCGAACGGTATCATCTGCACATCCGTGACGCAGGCCGTGCTGGCCCGCGTCCGCTGCCCCACGCACGGAGCGAAATGCCTGCCGACCAGCACGACGCTTGTTTCATCGAGCGGGTGGTCCTCCGCAACTACAAGAGCATCGCGGCCTGCGACGTGAGGCTGGGGCCGCTCACGTTCTTGGTCGGAGCGAACGGGTCCGGAAAGAGCAACTTCCTGGACGCGCTGCGGTTAATCCCGGATGCTTTGCGCAACGGGTTCCCCCATGCGTTGCGCGAGCGGGGCGGGGTTATAGGGGTGCTCCCGCGCCCTATTCGGAGTTCCACCCGCTTCGGCATGCGCTTGGACTTTTTTCTTCCGAGTGGGCTAAGGGGACACTTCGCGTTCGAGGTCGGAGGCCCCCCCGCGCTCCCTGTTATCTCGCGGGAGGAGTGCTTCATCTCCGGAGCGGGGGGCGACGAGCATTATCGTGTGCGCGCAGGTGAAGTTCTCGGCTCTACATTACCGCTCGCACCCAGCGGAGTTTCTGATCGGCTCTATCTGGTGAATGCTTCGGGTAGTCCTGCGTTTAAGCCGGTTTTCGATGCACTCTCTTCCATGGCCTTCTACAACCTTATTCCAGACCGGATGAGGGACTTGGTAAGACCCGATGGCGAGGACTACCTGGCTCGGGATGGAGAGAATCTGTCGAGCATTCTGTCAAGACTCAACTCAGAGAGTCCCCAAGCAAAATCCCGAATCGAGGCTTATCTTGCGCAGGTTGTGCCCGGGTTTACCGGGGTGGCTGCCGTCACGGTTGGAGCCCGGGACTTATTGGCCTTCCGGCAGCAACTTGCCAGCGGCACTAGCGACCAGTGGTTTACGGCAGACAGCGTTTCCGACGGAACGCTGCGGGCACTTGGGATATTAGTCGCGCTGTTGCAGGGCCGACCCGAAGATCCACGCCCGATGCTGGTGGGAATTGAGGAGCCGGAGACCGGACTGCACCCGGCGGCCACAGAGGTTCTTCTCGACGCCTTCCGCGAAGCGGGAGAGTTTCGCCAGATCATTGTAACCAGCCACAGCCCGGATCTCCTAGACACCACGTCCATCTCGGATTCGGAGATCATCGCCGTCGTGGCGGAAGACGGCAGATCGTCGCTCGGGCCGTTGGACCAGACCGGCCGTTCGGTGCTTCGCGACCATCTCTACACCGCTGGCCAACTGCTGCGCATGCACCAGTTGCGACCCGGCGCTGAGGCATTCGGGTTGGACTCGGACGAGGTCGACCTTTTTGGCGTGCGTGAGAGCGCTGATCGATGATCCTGCCCATCGTCGAGGGGCACGGCGAAGTAACGGCCGTGCCGCTGCTGATCCGCAGGATCGTCACCGCGTACGCCGCAGAGGCCTACGCGGAAGTCGGCAGGCCAATCCGCATCAAGCGCAACGCCCTCGTGCAGCCCGGCGGGATCGAGAACGCGATCGAACTGGCCGCGCGGCAGACCGGGCCTGGAGACGGCCTCCTGGTGCTGATCGATGCGGACAAGGACTGCCCGGTGGATCTCGCGACGGAACTGCTCCGCCGAGCGCAACGCCAGCGTCCGGACCGCTCGATCCGTGTAGTAGTTGCCAAGAGTGAGTTCGAGGCGTGGCTCCTGGCGTCGGCACAGTCACTTGCCGGACAGCGTGGGTTGCCGCAGGACCTCGCTCCGCCACCGGAGCCCGAAGCGGTTCGCGATGCCAAGGGCTGGCTCAGCGACCGCACGCCGCGCGGGCGCAGCTACAAGCCGACTGTCGATCAGGCCGCGCTTACGCAGATCTTCGACCTAGACCAGGCTCAGGGCGCCCGATCGTTCCGCAAGTTCATCAAGGACGTGCTGGAACTCGCCCGCGGTCCTCACCCGCCCCCACCCGCCAACGCATGACCCCCGCCGAGCTCTACGACTTCATCCTGGACCTTGCCAGCCGCGCCGAGCGCCGGGGCGACTGGGGCCGCCCCGGCCCCATCGCCGACGAGGTGCAGCGCCACGTGATGGACGTGCTGTTCACCATCGCCCGTGCCGACGGCGACATCAGCCGGGCGGAATCGGCTTTTCTCGCCGAGCTGCTGGCTTCCGCCTCACCGTCCGAACAGGCGCAGCTTCGGGAGATGGTGACGGGCTTCGGCCGGGCGGGCCCGGGCTCGCTGCGGCGCGTGCCTCACTACTTCCGCATCCTGGTGGCGGGCGACCAGATGCGCGGTACGGTGAACGCGGCGAACGTGGCGGCGTGCATCCGCGAGCTGGGGCTTCACCTGCTGGCCGCGGACGGGCAGAGCCTGCCCCAGGAAGTCGCGCTGCTGACGGAGCACGTGTCGGTCCTGCAGACCGCCGTCGCGGAGGCCGGCGTGCAGCAGCCGCGTGCCGAGGGGGCGAGCGAGAACGCGCTGGCCGGCACCGAGGTGCTGAACCCGTCCGCCGGCCAGGCCGAGGCGCATCCCTCCCTGCAGCCGCAGCCGGCGCCCACGCCGCCCGTGCAGGCCGACGAAAAGGAACAGGTGCCCCCGGCCCACCTGAACGACCTGATGGCGAAGCTCCACCGCCTGGTGGGGCTGGAGCGGGTGAAGAAGGAGGTGGAAACACTCGCGAACCTGGTCCGCGTCCGCAAGATGCGGCAGGAACGCAAGATGACGGTTCCTCCGATGACGCTTCACATGGTGTTCACCGGCAACCCGGGGACGGGAAAGACCACCGTCGCGCGCCTGCTGTCGGAAATCTTCCGGGCGCTGGGCGTGCTTTCCAAGGGGCACCTGGTAGAAACCGATCGCTCCGGGCTCGTGGCGGGATACGTGGGGCAGACCGCCATCAACGTCGCCGAAAAGGTGCAGGCGGCGATGGGCGGCATGCTGTTCATCGACGAGGCGTACGCCCTGGCCAGCAGCGACTCGGGGCAGGACTTCGGGCGCGAGGCGGTGGATGCGCTGGTGAAGCTGATGGAGGACAACCGCGCGGACCTGATCGTTGTCGTCGCTGGCTATCCGGAGCCGATGGAGAAGTTCCTGAACAGCAACCCCGGCCTGCGCTCGCGCTTCAACCGTTTCCTGCAGTTCGACGACTACGCGGGCCCCGAGCTGTTCGCCATTCTGGAGCGCATGTGCGAGGAGCACGGCTACTGGCTGACCCCGGCCGCGGCCGAGCATGCCCGGCGCGTGTTCCAGGAGATGTACGACCAGCGGGGCGCCAACTTCGCCAACGGCCGCGACGTGAGGAACGCGTTCGAAAAGGCGCTCGCCCGCCACGCCAACCGCGTCGGTCCGATGACGGACGTGTCGGATGAAGTGCTGTGCACCCTGCACCGCCCCGACTTCGGCGGCGGCGCCGAGCCGGCACCGGAACTGGAGCCGGAGGCGGTGGTGGCGTCCGCGGAGGAGCCAGTGGCGGAGACGGGTTCGGAAGGGGCAGCGGAAGTCGATGTGGAGCGCCTGGCGAACACGGAGTCCGGGGCGCGGGCCGGAACAGAGACGGAATCGGCGCTGGATGCGGAAGCGGACGCTGCTGGACCATCGGAAATTCCCGCGGAGGCGGTCCGGCCTGTGGACCCGTCCGCCTGATCGATCCGCGTACCTCGATCGCGGTTCGACGGGGCTGCGGCGCATTCCGCGGCCGCCCCCTCTCCCGGCCTCTCCCCCGCAAACAGCGCGGGAGAGAGCCGGGAGAGAGGAGCACTTCAATCCCGGTTCGACGGGCTGCCGCTCACGCCTCGGGAGCCCCCTCCCCCCGGCCCCCGTCCCCCGCTTCGCAGGGGAGGGGGAGAAACACACCGCTTGCGTGACGTGCGCTTCGGCTGGCTTGGTGCGATCAACTGGCTCCCTTCCCCCGCGCAGTTTGCGGGGGAAGGGTTGGGGTTGGGGGGCGCCCGCCCGAGCACCGGGCTCGGCCCGACGCCCCCAACCCTGAAGTGTACCCCCTCTCCCACGCTGTATGTGGGAGAGGGTCGCACGCGTGTCCGCGCGGCGGGGTGAGGGCCCCACGGCAGCCGGGGCCCGCCGCGCATGGGCCGACGAACCGTAGTGTCAGCGAGGATGGGTGAGGGGCCGCGCATCCTAGCCGGACGGCGGCGCCCGGTGTATGTTGTGCGCCGACTTGCTGACCTGGGACAGAAACCTACGAGGGACATATGGCTGGCTGGGGCACGCTCTTCCGCAATATCGCCGTGTTCGGGCTGCTGGTGGTGGTGGTGTATTTCGTATGCCTGTGGATGATCCGCCTGGAAGACCGGCGCACCGCCCGCAAGGGGCCGCGGCTCTAAACCCGTCATAGCCCGCGGCCGCTTTCCGGCCATATCCACCCGGCGGGCGGCCCCTCTTTCGCCGCTCCGTCCCGCATCAGCGCTGGCCCGCACGGGCCGGCGCTTTTGTCTTGTCGTGATTCGAATCATTGCGTTTCCCCACCCCCACGGCTAACCATTCAACGTACCCTCCGGTTGTTCCCCCGGATGTTGTCCGTTCGCGCGAGGGCGTGAACGCCGGCCCCCTCACCCGCCCCGACGTGCCCGATCCTGGCGCCCGCAACCGCACCGACTGGCCCCGGCTGGCGGCCCGCACCCTGGGGGTGCCGGCCGCGCTGCTGCTGTCGCGTGAGGCCGACGGCTCGCGGGTGGAGCGCCCGCATGGCGACCCGTCGCTGCTGGGCGCGCTGCGGGCGGGGATGGACCGGGCGATGGCGTCCGCCGAGCCGCAGGCCGCCGCCGGGGCGCTGGCGGTGCCGGTGCGGGACGCCAGCGGCACCGTGCTCGGCGCACTCGCCATAGCGGAACCCGGACGGGCGTGGAAGCAGCCGGATCTGGGGCTGCTGATGGAGCTGGCCGCGGGCGCGGCCGCCGAGCTCGCCGCGCGCGACGCCATGACGGCCTTGCGCGACAGCGAGGAGCGGTTCCGCGCCATGTTCGAGGGCGCCGCCATCGGGGTGCTGGTGGTGACCATGGACGGGCGCATCGTGCAGACCAACGCCGCCTACCGCGAGATGGTGCGGCTGGGCGAAAAGGAGCTGCACGGGCTGGAGTTCTGGAAGCTCAACCATCCCGACGACACGGACGGAAACCTGTCGCTCTTCCGCGACATGGCCGCCGGCCGGCGCAGCTCGTACCGGGTGGAAAAGCGCTACCTGCTCCCCAGCGGCAACACCATCTGGGTGCACCTGGCGGCATCGGCGGTGCGCGACGGCGCGGGAAAGCCGCGGTTCTGCGTGGCGATGGTGGAAAACGTCACCGGCCGCAAGGCCGCCGAAGAGCGCCTGCGCCACGACGCCCTTCACGACGCGCTGACCGACCTTCCCAATCGGACCCTGTTCGGCACGCGGCTGGCCCAGGCCGCGGCGCGCACGGGGGACGACGGCGCCCCGCGGCCCTTCGCCGTGGTGTTCCTGGACCTGGAGCGCTTCAAGCTGGTCACCGACTCGCTGGGCCACCTGAAGGGCGACGAGCTGCTGCGGATCGTGGCCGCCCGGCTGCTGGCGTGCGTGGGCCCCGCCGACACGGTGGCGCGCTTCGGGGGCGACGAGTTCGTGCTGCTGCTGGACGGAGTGGGCGATGCCGTCGAGGCGGCCCGGCGCGCGGAGCAGATCCAGGCCGCCCTCTCGGCTCCCGTCAGCTTGGGCGGATACGAGGTGTTCACCTCCGCCAGCATCGGCGTGGCGCTCTCGGCCGACGGGCAGGGGCACCCGGACGAGCTGCTGCGCAACGCCGACGCCGCCATGTACCACGCCCGCTCGCTGGGCGCCGAGCGCTTCGCCGTCTTTACGCGCTCCATGCACCACGAGTCGCTGCGGCGGCTCCAGCTGGAGACGGACCTGCGGCAGGCCGTGCGGCGGGGCGAGTTCCGCCTGGTCTACCAGCCCATCGTGGAGCTGGCGACGGAGCGCACCGTGGGATGGGAGGTGCTGGTGCGCTGGCACCACCCCGAGCGCGGGCTGGTGGGGCCGGTGGAATTCATCGGCGTGGCCGAGGACACGGGGCTGATCGTGCCGCTGGGGCGCTGGGTGCTGCGCGAAGCCTGCCGGCAGCTGGCCGCGTGGGAGGCGGAGTACCCGGCCGATGACCCGCGGTTCGTATGCGTGAACCTGTCTGCCCGCCAGTTCGGCGACGCGCGCCTGCTGCAGGAGGTGGAGGCCGCCGTCGGCGAGCACGGGCTGCGGCCGGGAAGCCTGAAGCTGGAGCTCACCGAAAGCACGGTGATGCGCGATCCCGACCAGGCCATCCCCCTGCTCCGCCGCTTCCGCGCGCTGGGCATTCCCATCTACCTGGACGACTTCGGCACCGGGTACTCGTCGCTCAGCCTGCTTCACCAGCTGCCGCTCGACGGGCTGAAGATCGACCGCTCCTTCGTGCAGCGCGCGGACGGCACCGCCGTGGTGCAGACGATCGTCGCCCTCGCCCGCAGCCTGGGTGTCGCCATCGTCGCCGAGGGGATCGAGGAGCCCGCCCAGTTCGCCGCGCTGCGGGCGATGGGGTGCGAGTACGGCCAGGGCTACCTCTTCGCCCGGCCCATGGACCCCGAGCAGGTACCCGCCTCCCTCGGGCGCCCCATCGCCGTGGCCGCGTCCTGATCCGCCACCGCACGGACAAAAGAAAAGCGGGCGGAGACCGGTTCGGCCTCCGCCCGCTTCGCTCCATCCCGGCGGTGCTCAGAAGTGGAGCACCGAGATCATCACGCCCAGGGTGAGGCCCACGGACAGGAGCATCGTCAGCGTGTAGTCCGCCAGCAGAAAGCCGGCGAGGCGCAGGCCCGTTCGCACGCGGGTGGCGGCCGGGTACAGGCGGATGATGGCGGCGGAGATGTACCCGACTCCAGTCAGCTGCGCCGCGATGATGAAGGGCCACTTGCCCAGGAACGCCAGGGGAATCAGCAGGATGCAGGTGATCCACATGGAGTTCATGATGCTGGCCATCGTCAGCAGGTGATCGCCCACGGGTCGCGACCGGTCCATCCGCCGCAACAGGGCGGCAAGGGGAATCAGCATCACCGCGGTGATCAGCGGCAGCAGCATGTTCATCCGCTGGCCGAAGCGCTCGTTCATCATCTCCAGCGAAATCCCGTTGCCGGCCGCCGCCTTCGCCATCGCGGCAAGCTGGTCGGGGGTCGCCTGCGACGACATGTCGAACGAGTGCGGCTGCACCGTCGTCAGCAGCAGGATGTACGCGCCCGCCAGGAGAAAGAACAGGCGGAACGGCCGGACGTATCCCGCCTCGTTGTCACCGCGGACGGACTGCGCCACCTTCAACGGGTGCAGCAGCAGGTCGCGGATGGTGCGCAGCGCGCTCTTGTCGACGCCGAAGAGCTCGGAGGCGCCTTCCTTCAGCACCTCCACCGTCCGCGCGGGAGTTCCGTCCACGGCGCGGCCGCAGTCGCCGCAGAAACGTGTGGCGCTCATGGTGCCGCACGCGGGGCAGGCGCGCAGGCCGGGGATGGCGGCGGTGGTTTGCATCAGGGAGGGGAGATTGGGAATGGTACGGCGGGTGCGCGGAATATCGCCACGAAGCGCCGGATGCGGAAGCCCCCCGCACCGTGAACGCGACCAACCACTTACGACGGCATCGATGAAAACGTTCTGTGCGCTCCTGGGCCTCGCCCTCCTCTCCACCGCGTGCGACGGGGGCGGATCAGCGGCCGGCGACGCGGCCCCGGATACGCTGCTTTCCCCCGCCGAGACGCCGCCGGACACGGCGTCACCCCCGTCGCGGGACGCGCGGGGGAGGGTCATCTTCGATCCCGCCCGGGTGGAGGTGGGCGACACGGTGGCGGGAATGGTCCTGGAATCCAAGGACATCGCGCAGTCCATGCCCGACGGCGAGTGGGTGGGCAGCGTGCGCTTCACCGGGCAGACGACGGTTTCGGGGATCACCCGGGCGCACCCGGACGACCCGGATTCGCCCGCCCTCTGCTTCGAGCTGGACCGCGAATCGGCCGTGCGCCTGCCCCGCTTTTCGGGCGACGAGCGCATCGGCTGGTTCTGCTTCGAGGAGCCGGCGGAGGCGCGCCGGCTGCTGGCCGCCGCGCCGCCGAAGAAGGTGCGCGCCAGCATCGTCATCAACCGGTTCACCTACTCGTGGTCGCACTCCGACGTGGTGAACGAGGCGCACCTGGCCCGCGTAGTGGTGAAGCAGAACGTCCGGCGCTGAGCCCTCCGACGGAAACAACCACGGGCGGGGCCGATGCCGGCCCCGCCCGTGTGCTCGTTCCTCCCTGCCCGGCTCAGCCCGCGGCCGGCTCGGACCCGCCGGATGCCGCGGGAAGGCTTCCCTTCCAGCTGGAGCAGAACTCCTCGTACGCCGGACGCGCGAACCGCTTGATGATGATGGCCGCGGCCACCGCGGCAATGGCCGGCGCCAGGGCAAGGTGCGAAACCAGGAGGGTCGCGAGCGCCGCCGTCGCGACGCTCTTGTCGACGCCGATGGCGCCCAGGAAATCGTCGCGGTCCTTGCTGTCGTCCGCGTCCGTGCCACACACCAGCTCCCACGCCTGCACGTTCCAGCGCTTGAACACCCTGCGCCCGAAATCGCGCACGTCGTCGAGCACGCCCATCTCCGCCGCACTGTGCGTCACCTGCGGCGAGTACGAGCCGGCCACCTGGGGATCGGCCTGCATCGCCCTCGCGCGGATCCCCAGCTCCGCGAACAGCTGGTCCTCATCGGATTCCAGCAGACCATCCACCTGCGACCTCAGGCTCTCGTCGGACATCGGATCTCCTCGTTTCGTGATCAGGGTTGGGAAAGCACGGGCGGCGCAAAGCATACGCTCGCCGTCCCGTAAAGCGTGTACGCCAGCCCGAGCGGGTTTCGCTCGTTCCGCACGAAGTGGCGGCGGGCGTCCATCAGCGCGCGCGACGCCGTTTGCCCCGCCAGCACGCCTTCCAGCAGCCGCCGGCCGAAAGGATCGGCGAACTCCACGGTCATGGGGCACTCGGTGCCCACCACGGCGCGGGCGCCGCGGTCCAGGAAAAAGCTGACGAAGCTGTCGGAAAGAGACGGACTCATCTCGGCCGATTCGCACATGTTCAGCACGATCAGCGGCTGCGACGGAAACTTGCCCTGCACCTCGTGCATCAGCTCGTCCAGGTACAGCCTGCCGTTGGTCAGCGCGATCCAGGTGCGGTTGCGGTCCGGGCTGGCGGCGCCCTGGGGATCGCCGTCGGGCGTGGTGTCGGCCTTGCGCGGGCGGGTGTAGCCGTGGGAATAGAAGTACAGCACCTGCGCGTCGCAATCGGCCAGCAGGTCCTTGCACAGGCTGGCGCGCAGGATGGGCTCGCCAACCTCCAGCCTTCCGCCGGAACGCGCCGCCAGCTCCGCGAGGAACTCCTTCTGGCCCGTCGAGTTGCGGAACTGCTCCCAGAGCATGAACGCCAGCTTCAGCGCGCCGGGCGCTTCCACCGGGCGGTCGCGCGGAAGGGGCGACTGGGGAAGCCGGATCTCCACTTCGTACCGCGTGCCCCAGAAGCCGTCGGTGTCCGGCGCGACGTAGCTCTCCTTGGGAATCTCTCCCTGGAACATCAGCCCCCAGGGAAAGATGAACTCCGTCGCGTCGGGCGCCAGCGTCACCTGGATGCGCGCGCCCGGGGGCGGCGGGTTTTCGCGAAGCACCGCGGCTAGGTCGAACGCCGCCGCGTCCTGGTCTTCGTCGAACAGCTTGGACCAGAGGCGCTGGCCGGTCCTGGCCAGCCTGTGAAGGTGCGCCGCGAACTGGTCGGAGGTGGCCCGCAGCCCGCTGGTGTACTCCGGACTGGTGGCGATGCGGTGCAGCTCGTCGCGGGCATCGCGAAGCCGGTCTTCCAGGCCGGCCGTGGTGATCCGCAGGCGCGCGGGGAACACCACTTCTTCGCCGCCCGGCTTGCGGTACAGCACGTTCAGCCGATAGCCGTCGTCCGCGCGCGAGGTGACGTCGATGTGCAGGTCCTGCGGCACCACCTCGTCCAGCGCCGCCAGCGTGGGGTCCAGGACCAGCGACTCGATGCTCACGGCGTCTTTCCGGCGTGCTTCGTCCCACTTTCCGCCCACCTCGAAGCTCACGACGGTGCGGGCCAGCAGGTTCAGCCGATAGTACATCCGCACCATGATGGCGGCGCGGTCCCCCGGCCCGGCCGACTTGCGCCTGGGCCGGAACGCGAAGCGCGCCGCGGTGGAGGCTCCACTGCCGGGGGGCAGGTCCAGCGAGTCCAGCGGCTGGTCGATGTGCACGAAGCTGTCGTCGTCGGCCTCGGCGGTCACGAACACCTTCACCGTTTCCGCCTGCCCCGGGTCGCGGATCGGCTGGCGTTCGCCCGTGGCGGGCAGGCCGTGGGGGTCGGGCGTGATGATGACTTCGAGGACGTACTCCTGGTCGGCCTTCAGCGGCCGGTCGGAGGGGTGCTCGGCGCCGGAGCCAGCGACCAGGACGCAGAAATCCGGGAAACGCGGTGCGGCGGGCGGTGGCGGAGCCGGTTCGGGCGGGGCGGATTCCGATGGAGCCGGCTCCGGCGCGGGGCCGGCGGATTCCAGCGGCCACTCGGGTGCTGCGCCGGCCCACCCGGTGCCGCCTCCATAGGAACCCGTTGCGTCATCCGAATCCGGCGCGAGCCCGACGGAGCGGGCGTGGCCGCCGGCCTCGCGAAAATCCCGCTCGATGGCATGCGAGCCCCCGACGGATCCGGGGAACGCAGCGTCGGTGGTGTCCCGGTCGCCCACCAGCTCCGCGGCTTCCTTCACGAGCGCCAGGGGGTCCCGGATCGCTCCGGCGGGCCCGGGAGCGGGGGCCCAGCTGTCCCCGGTGCGCTGGATGTATCCGCCCATCTCCAGGACGAAGCGGACCCCGTCACCGTACGCCGCGGCCTTGGCGCCGCCTGCACCCGGTCCGCTGTCCTCCCACACCTTCCCGATCCACGCCTCGTGATCGGCGGCGTCGAGGCTTCGGCGCGCGCGGATCAGCTCCAGCGTGGGATTGAGGAGCGCGGCAACGCGCACGTGCGAGAGGCCGAAAAGCGGTGAGGGCATGGTGCCTGGCGGGGATCGCGGGGAGAGCCGAGCGCGGCGCGGAGCCGTCGCCCCAGGAATATGCGAATCCGTGGCGCCTAAAGACAAGCCTTCCGCGGCGTGCGCCGCGCCCACGAGTTCGCTATCCTGTCCCGCTCCGGCCGGGCGAAACGACGCTTCGGCCGCAGACGTTCAACGAGCCGTCCCAGCGAGCCGATGCGAAGCCTGATCCTCCTCCTTGCCCTGCTGCTCTTCGCCAGCGCGCTTCCGGCGCAGGGCACCACGCTGCTGCTGAGGCCCGACCGCGTCTTCGACGGCACTGCAGTGCACGAGGGCTGGGCCGTGCTGGTGCGCGACAGCCTGATCGTCTCCGCCGGGCCCGCCGCGCAGCTCCACGCGCCCGGCGACGCGCAGGTGATCGACCTGCCCGGAACCACGCTGATGCCGGGGATGATCGAGGGGCACTCGCACCTGCTGCTGCATCCGTACGACGAGACGTCGTGGGACGACCAGGTGCTGCGCGAAAGCCAGTCGCTGCGCGTGGCCCGCGCCACGGTGCACGCCCGCGCCACGCTGATGGCCGGCTTCACCACCGCCCGCGACCTGGGCTCCGAGGGGGCCGGGTACGCCGACGTGGGGCTGAAGCAGGCCATCCAGCAGGGTATCATCCCGGGTCCGCGGCTGCTGGTGTCCGGCCCCGCCATCGTGGCGACCGGCGCCTACGGGCCGCGGGTGCTGGCGCCGGAGTTTCCGTCGCCACGGGGCGCGCAGGAGGCGGACGGCGACGAGATCATCCGCGTGACGCGCGAGCAGATCGGCGGCGGGGCCGACTGGGTGAAGGTGTACGCCGACTACCGCTGGGGGCCGCGTGGCGCCACGGAGCCCACCTTCAGCGTGGACGAGCTGCGCCTGGCGGTGGAGACGGCCGGGGCCTCGGGGACGCCCGTCGTCGCCCACGCCTCATCGCCCGAAGGGATGCGGCGCTCCATCCTGGCCGGCGTGGTGACCATCGAGCACGGTGACGGGGGAACGCCGGAGATCTTCCGGATGATGCGGGAGCGGGGCGTGGCCCTCTGCCCCACCCTGGCCGCGGGCGATGCCGTGGCGCAGTACCGGGGCTGGCGGAAAGGGACCGAGCCCGAGCCGGCGCGGATCACCACCAAGCGCGCCAGCTTCCGCCAGGCGCTGGACGCGGGCGTCACCATCTGCTTCGGCGGCGACTCGGGGGTGTTTCCGCACGGCGAGAACGCGCGCGAGCTGGAACTGATGGTGGACTACGGGATGCGCCCCATCGACGCGCTGCGCTCCGCTACGTCGGTGAACGCGCGCGTCCTGCGCCTGGCGGACCGCGGCGCCATCCGCGCCGGGCTGCTGGCGGACCTGGTGGCGGTCGCGGGCGATCCCACGCGCGCCATCGCCGCCGCGCGCGACGTGCGCCTGGTGGTGCTGCACGGAAAGGTGGTGCGGCGCGACTGATCCCGGGTAGCGCCACCTTTTCGATCGCGGTCCCGTAATCATCCATACGACCGGAGACCATCCACCGCGACCCGTGTACGAACGATGAACGCAAGGACGCTGCACCGGATCAACCTGGCCCTCCTGGCGGCCCTCTACGCGGCCTCGGCCGTGACGTATCTCCGGCTGCCGGTGCACACGCCCATCCACCTCGGCCTGGGCGGCAACCCCGACCTGTGGACCCGGACTTCGGTCATCCCGTGGTTGCTGCCGCCGGTGATCGCCACCGGCGTGTTCCGGCTGCTGCGGTTGGCTACAGGCGCGTCGGACCGCCACCCGGAGCAGTGGAACATCCCGGAGAAGGAGCGCTTTCTTTCGCTCTCGCCCGAGGCACGTGCCCCCATCGTGGCCCGGCTGAACGCATTCCTGGCGCTCGTGGGCGTGCTGGTGACGGCGCTGCTGGGGACGATCCAGCTGGAGATGTTCCTCACGGCGACCGCCCCCGACGGTACCGCGGCTCGGTGGCTGATTCCCGCCGCAGTCCTCGTGATGCTGATGGTGACCGGCGTGGCGACCGCCCTGATGAGCAACCGGGTCGGTCGCGAGATCCGCGAGGCGCACCGGCTGCGCGCCTGACGCGAGCGGCCCGGCCGCGGGCAATCCCACGCTCGCCATCCGCCGCGCGCGCGACGTGCGCCTTGTGGTGCTGCACGGAACGGTGGTGCGGCGCGATTGATCCCGGGTAGCGCCACCTTTTCCATCGCGGTCCGTATCACATCGCAAGGGACGGAAGAAACCAACCGCGACCCACGTACGAACGATGACCGAAAAGCCTCTCCGCCTGGCGACCCTGGGACTGCTGGCCGCCCTCTACGCGGGGTCCGCGGCGGCGTATCCGCGCCTGCCGGAGCGCATTCCCATTCACTTCGACCTGGCCGGCAACCCCGACGGGTGGGCCAGCACGTCGCTGCTCTCGTGGTTCCTGCTGCCGCTGATCGCCACCGCCATGGCCGGGTTTCTGTTCGTGATCGGCCGCGTGAGCGAGTACCGCCCCGAGCTGTGGAACGTGCCGGAGAAGCCGCGGTTCCTGGCGCTTCCGGCGGAGGCGCGGGCGCCCATCGTGGCCCGGCTGCGTGCGTTCCTGGCGCTGATGGCGGTGATGACGACGGCGCTGATGGGGGTGATCCAGGTGGAGGTGTTCCTCACGGCCACCGGGCGGGGGCCAGCCCCGCCGTGGCTGATGACGGGCGCGATCGTCCTGATGCTGGTAGCGACCGGGGTGACGGGGGTGCGGATGGGCGGCCGGGTGGCGGTGGAGATCCGTGAGGCGCACCAGCGGCTGCACGGCTGACGCGGGTGGCGGAAAACACACAGGAGCCCCGGCCGATGACGGCGCGGGGCTCCTTGCATGGAAGGGGACTGCGATTCAAGCAGGCGCCGGTCAGGTCCGGACGCGCAGGGTCATCCGCGGCGCGCGATCGCTGGAGGCCAGGTGCGCGTCGGGCGCATCGGCATGCACCGTGACGGCCTCCAGCTGGCACGGCGCCGATTCGGTACCGCAGGTGGAGAGCCCCTCCTGCGCGGGCGCGGCGGCCACGGCGTCGGCGCGCGCGGGACTCGCGCCGAGCGCCGACTCCAGCAGGGTGTACGCGGTCAGGGTAAGGACCAGCGTGGCGAACATGAAGCGCACGGAGCGCGAGAGCGTCTTGGTCATCGGTGCCTTCCAGGCGTTGGGTTGAACGTCGCGTCATCGACTACGCACACTATGACGTAACTCAGGGCCAAAAAGTTTACCCGGGATTGGTTAGACGAAGATTAACTCACGAATCGGCACACCGCCGCATGCGTCCGCACGGCGGCGAGGGGCGACGCAACTCTCTGCTGCCACGTCAGTTGCGCGCACCGGGGCGACGCGGCATTCAAAGTGCAAGCGGCCGTGAAGCTACCGACAGCTTCGGACTTCGCGCGGCCGCGTACGGGCATGGCGCGCGCGAGGCCCGCCTTACACGAGAGCAGATGGCCACTCGTTTCCGTTCGATCCTCGGCCTGCTCGCCGCCGTCGCCGCCCTGGTGGCGGCGCCCGCGGCGGCGCAGCCCGATTCCGTTACGGTGGTGGCCGGCGAGTGGTACGACGCCGGCCCCCTTCGCCGCGCGCTCTGGGGGCAGAACTATCGCCACCTGTGGACGCAGCCCGTGCGCGTGGAGGTTTTGGACCCCGACACCTTCGCCGGCGGCATCACGCCGCTGCGCGTGGGGGGCGACTTCGCCAGCAACACCCTGCACCTGCGCGGCCGCGACGGGCGCCGCTACGTGTTCCGCCCCCTGAACAAGAACGTGCGCAAGGGGCTGGGGCCGGAGTTCGAGGGCACCGTCATCGAGTGGATCGTACAGGACCAGGTGAGCGCATCCAACCCGGTCTCCCCCTCCATCACCTCGCCGCTGCTGCAGGCCGCGGGCATCCTTCACGCCCGGCCGCGGCTGGTGGTGATGAAGGGCGAACCGTCGCTGGGCCGCTTCCGCGAGCAGTTCGACGGGGTGGTGGGGATGATCGAGGAGCGCCCGGACGAGAACCGTCCCGGCGGCGACGATGACGAGGACGCCGAGGCGGGCGACGACGAGAACGAAGAGACTGGCGCGCAGATCGCCGGCCCGCCCTTCGCAGGGGCCGACAACGTCAAGGGAACGGACGAGTTCCTCAAGGACCTGGAAGACAGCCCCACGGAGCGCCTCGACAGCCGCGAGTTCCTGGCGGCGCGGCTGCTCGACCTCTTCGTCGGCGACTGGGACCGGCACGAGGACCAGTGGCGCTGGGCCGGCTTCCGCCGCGGCAACCTCCGGGTGTGGCGCCCCATTCCCCGCGACCGCGACAACGCCTTCGTGGACCACGAGGGGCTGGTGCTGGAGCTGGCGCGCCGCGTCTTTCCCCGCCAGGTGCAGTTCGAGGGCGAGTACGCAAGCCTGACCGGGCTCACGCTGCAGGCCGAGCCGCTGGACCGGCGGCTCCTGTCCGACCTGCCGCGCGAAACGTGGGATTCCGTCGCCACGGCGCTGCAGGCCCGGCTGACCGACGAGGTGATCGACCGGGCCGTGCGCGCCATGCCGCCCGAGCACCACGCGCTGGAAGGCGCCAGCATGCGCACGAAGCTGGTCGAGCGGCGGCAGGCGCTGCCCGACATCGCGCGGGCGTTCTACAAGCGCATGGCGCTGAACGTGGACGTGCACACCACCGACGCCGCCGAGGTGGCCGTCCTGGAGCGCATGGACGACGGCTCGCTGCAGGTGACCGTCACCGGCGCGGGACGCCCGGAGGAGCGCATCGTCAGCTTCCGGCGCCGCTTCGTGCCCGACGAGACCGACGACGTGCGGCTGTACCTGCATGGGGGCGACGACCGCGCCGTCGTCCGCGGGAGGGGGCACGGCATCGGCATCCGGGTGATCGGCGGCGGGGGCGACGACGTGCTGGCCGACTCGTCCGGGTCTACCGGTGTCGCCTTCTACGACGACAAGGGCGACAACCAGTTCGTCCGCGGACGCGCGACGCAGGTATCCACCCGCGAGTGGAACCAGCCGGTGGACAGCAGCAGCATCACCGGCCGCCGCACCTATCGCGACTGGGGCTGGAGCTCGTCGGTCTTCTCCACCTACGTCGACTGGAAGCGTGGCGCCGGACCCGTGTTCGGCGGCGGGCCCAAGATGACCAAGTACGGCTTCCGCCGCGAGCCGTACGCCTGGAAGACCTGGCTGCGCGGGGCCTGGTCGCCGCTGGAGAACCGCTTCCTGCTGTCGTACACGGCCGAGGTGCACCCCGAGAACCGGCGGCACTGGTACACGCTGGACGCGTACGCGTCGGAGCTGGAGAACGTGCGCTTCTTCGGCTTCGGCAACGACACCGAGCGCCTGGGTTCCAGCAGCGACCTGTACGACACCTGGCTGCGGCAGGTGATGGTCGCCCCCGCCCTGAACATCCCCTTCGCCGGAAGCGGGGAGCTGCAGATCGGGCCCGTCGCCAAGTGGACGGACCCGGAGGTGGAGGCGGGGAGCCCGCTGGACCTGGATGCGCCGCTGGGGCTGGAGCCGTTCGGCCAGGTGGGCGCCCGCGCCGAGGCCGAGCTTGACCGCCGCGACGACGGGGCGTTTCCGCGCAGCGGGTGGCGGATGCGGGCGGGCGCCTCGGCCTACCCGGCCCTGTGGGACGCCGCGGGCGCGTTCGGCGAGGCGCACGCGGCGGCATCGGCGTACGTGTCGTTCGGCGCGGGGCCGGTGCTGGCGGTGCGTGCCGGGGGCAAGCGGGTGTGGGGCGAGTTCCCCTTCCACGAGGCCGCGTTCCTGGGGGGCGGAAGCACCCTGCGCGGCCACACGGGCCAGCGCTTCGCCGGCGACCAGATGCTCTTCGGCGGGGCGGAGCTTCGGCAGCCGCTCTTCCGCGCCAACCTGGGGCTGCGCGGGACCTTTGGCGTGCTGGCGCTGGCGGATGCGGGACGCGTGTGGTACGACGGCCGCTCCCACGGCAACTGGCACACGGCCGCGGGCGGGGGGGTGTTCTTCGCCGCCGCGGGACAGGCGCTCACGCTGACGGTGGCCAAGGGCGAGCGGACGAGCGTGAACCTGGGGTTCGGGCTGCCGTTCTAACCGGAGTGGCGCGCGGGCAGGACGACGCGCGTGCCCCTGGCCGCCCATCCGACCGAATCGGCCAGCGGCGGCGGGGCGCGCCCACGCCGGTTCCGACGCGCCGGCACTCGCTGGCTCCGATCCGCTGGCGTCGTTCTCCGCTTCCAGCGGCGGTGCGGGTGGACGGTGCACAATATGTCAGGTATTATTGGCCAGACTTCCTACTCTCGCTCTCGTACATCCAACGGCGCACTCCCGTTACGGGGATGTGCGCGGCACGTCGAACAGGGAAACTCGCCAATGGCCCGGATACGCCAGCCCAAGATCCAAAGCGCGCTTGTCGGCTCTACGGTGTCGCTGCTGCAGTCGATCGAGAATGCCGTTGTGAGGCCGCTTGCCATGAGGCTCCACGAAAAGATCCGGCGGGGGAAGCGCCTCCATTACAACCTGGCCTACGACGGCTCTCCGGATGACATCTTCATCGTCACGTATCCCAAGTCGGGTACGACATGGCTCCAGATGATCGTGTACCAGCTTACCACGGATGGAGCGATGGAGTTCGCTCACATCGACGAAGTGTCGCCTGATCTGGAAGAGACCTTGATGCCCAGGGGCCGGCAGATCTCCGACCTTCCAGGAACAGTGCGCGCGGTGAAGAGTCACCACCGGTACCGCGACGTGCTGAAGGGACCGGGGCGGTACATCTACGGCGTCCGCAACGGGCTCGATGTCGCAGTATCCTACTACCACCACGCCCGCAAATACTGGCCAGGGTGGGACGGCCGGCCGCTGGACGAATTCTTCGATGAGTTCATAAAGGGGCGGGTGCCTTACGGGAGCTGGTTCGAGCACGTCGAGGGGTGGCTCCGCAACGAGGAACGCCTGAACGTACTGGTCGTCAGCTACGAGGAGTTGAGCGCGGACCTGGAGACGGGGGTGAAGCGCATCGCCGATTTCTGCGGAATCACGATCGATCCTGCCGACATGCCCAGGATCCTGGAGAGGTGTTCCTTCGCCTTCATGCGTGAGCACGAACACAGGCTCGCAGTCAGGGCGCGGACGCCCCCGACCGACACCAAGGCGCCCTTCATTCGTCAGGGGAAGGTCGGCGGATGGCAGCAGGAGCTGGACCCACGATTGGTGAGCGAGTTCCAGAGGGCGTGCGACCAGCGGCTACGCGGCGCGGGCGACGACAGGTTCCGGGTTTTGTCGGGCCGGGGTGCCGGGCAGGGCGCGCCCGCCATACCCGTCCCGGCTTCGTCCCCCGATCGGGAACTCGAGCCAGCGGCTGACGATCGCCCCCGCGTTCCGTCCGGCAGCGCGGATTGACCGGCCGAGTCGCTGAGCACCCGGATCCAGCGAATCTGATCGGCCGGGCATGGGTCGAATCCTCCCTCCCGCACTGATACATTCAGAGCCGCGCGCGGAACGCCCGTGCGCGGCTCTCGTTCGTCGATCGCATGTCCGAGCTTCCCATCGAAGTCGTCATCCCCCAGCTGCGGAGCGCGCTGGCCGCGTCCGGTGCCGCGGTGCTGCAGGCGCCGCCGGGCGCGGGCAAGACCACGCGCGTGCCCCTGGCCCTGCTGAACGAGCCGTGGCTGGCGGGGCAGAAGATCGTGATGCTCGAGCCGCGGCGGCTGGCGGCGCGCGCGGCGGCGCGGCACATGGCGCGCACGCTGGGGCAGGACGTCGGCGCAACGGTGGGATTCCGCGTGCGGATGGAAACGCGGGTCGGCCCGGCGACGCGCATCGAAGTGGTGACCGAGGGCGTGCTGACGCGCATGCTGCAGGGCGATCCCGCGCTGGAGGGCGTGGGGCTGGTGATCTTCGACGAGTTCCACGAGCGCAGCCTTCACGCCGACCTGGGGCTCGCGCTGACGCTGCAGTCGCGCTCCGTGCTCCGCGACGACCTGCGCGTGCTGGTGATGTCGGCCACGCTCGACGGCGCGCCCGTCGCCGCGCTGCTGGGCGACGCGCCCGTCGTCACCAGCGAGGGGCGGATGCACCCGGTGGAGGTCCGCTACCTGCCCGCCCGCGTGGAGGGATGGATCGAGCCGGCGGTGGCGCGAACCGTTCGCCACGCGCTGGAATCCGCCGACGGCGACATCCTCGTCTTCCTTCCCGGGGCGGCGGAGATCCATCGCACGGAAGAGCTGCTGCGCGACAGCGAACTCCCGTCCGGCGTGCGTGTCCTGCCGCTGTACGGAAACCTGCCGCAGCCCGCGCAGGACGAGGCCATCGCGCCCAGCCGGCCCGGCAGCCGCAAGGTGGTGCTCTCCACCTCCATCGCCGAAACCAGCCTGACCATCGAGGGCGTGCGCGTGGTGGTGGACAGCGGGATGATGCGCGTGCCCCGCTTTTCGCCGCGGACGGGGATGACGCGGCTGGAAACGACGACGGTGTCGCGCGCGTCCTCCGAACAGCGGTGCGGGCGCGCGGGGCGCGTTGCCCCGGGCGTGTGCTATCGCCTGTGGCCGGAGCACGCGCAGACGGCCCTGGTGCCGCACGGCACGCCGGAGATTCTGGACGCGGACCTCGCCCCGCTCGCGCTGGAGCTGGCCGCGTGGGGCGTCGCCGATCCCGCCGAGCTGGCCTGGCTGGATCCCCCGCCCACCGGGGCGTTCTCCCAGGCGCGTGAGCTGTTGTCCGAACTGGGCGCGCTCGCCGCGGACGGCTCCATCACCCCGCATGGCCGGCGGATGGCGGGGCTGCCCCTGCATCCGCGCCTGGCGCACATGGCACTCCGCGGGATGGAATTGGGGCTCGGCGGTCTGGCCTGCGACCTGGCCGCGCTGCTCAGCGACCGCGACGTGTTCCGCCGCGGCGATCCGCCGGAATCCGACCTCCGCCTGCGTCTGCACGCATTGCGCGAACTGGCCTCCGGCGGCCGCGTCCACGCACCGAACGTGGACCAGGGCGGGCTTCGCCGGGTGCTGGCGGAGTCCCGCGAGTGGCGCCGGCGGCTGAGCGTACGCGGCGGCCCGGTGGACGACGTGGACGCGGCCGGGCTGCTGGCGGCCTTCGCCTATCCCGACCGCATCGGGCAGCGGCGGCCGGGAAAGCCCGGCCGATTCCTCCTCCGCAACGGCCGCGGCGCCGCGATCGCGGAGTCCGATCCGCTGGCCCAGTCGCCCTACGTCGTCGCCGCGGAGCTCGATGGTCAGGGGCGCGAGAGCCGCGTCTTCCTCGCCGCACCCGTGGACCAGGACGACGTGGAGCGCCACTTCGCGGAGCAGGTGCGCACGGTGACGGAAGTGGCGTGGGACGCGGGGGCGAGAGCCGTCCGCCCGCGCCGCCGGTCCCTGCTGGGCGCGCTGGTCCTGCGAGAGTCCGCCGTCACCGACGCCGATCCCGGCGAGGTCGCGGCGGCGCTGCTGGAGGGGATCGCGTCCGAGGGGATCGGCGCGCTGCCGTGGGGCAAGGGCGCGCGGCAGCTGCAGGAGCGCATCGGCTTCGTCCACCGCCACGATCCCACGTGGCCGGACGTGTCGGAGTCGGCGCTCGCGGCCACGCTGGGGGACTGGCTGGGGCCGTTCGTCTACGGGATGACGCGGCTGGACGACCTGGCGCGGCTGGACCTGTCCGAGATCCTGCTGGGGATGCTGGGGTGGGAGCGGCGGATGGCGCTGGACGAGCAGGCGCCGTCGCACGTGACGGTGCCCAGCGGCTCGCACGTGCCGATCGACTACTCCGATCCGGACGCGCCGGTGCTGGCGGCGCGGCTGCAGGAGCTGTTCGGGATGACGGAAACGCCGCGGATCGCGGGCGGGCGCGTGCCGCTGACCATACACCTGCTTTCCCCCGCACACCGCCCGGTGCAGGTGACGCGGGACCTGGCCAGCTTCTGGAAGACGGGATACTTCGACGTCCGCAAGGACCTGAAGGGCCGCTACCCGAAGCACTACTGGCCCGACGACCCCCTGCAGGCCCAAGCCACCGCCCGCGTGCGGCCCCGGCCAGGGTGAACGTGCGCGGGGATTCCGGAAGCGGGGTCCAAGAGCGGGTGAACCCGACCGCAACGCAAAGGCGTCCGGGTCCAGGCTTCACCCGCCCGCAGCCACACCTGCCGAAGCGAACGATGTCATCCCGATGGAGCGGCCACGCCCGACCAGACCTCACGCCACAATCCGCAGCGACTGAGGGATCCGCCACACAATCCGAGTATCGCAACATCACTTCAGGAACACCGGACCCCGGCTTTTCGCGGTCCAGCGCGGCTCGGGTTCAGGATGACAGAGAGCCATGCCGTTGACGCTCTGGAAATCCAAGGCGCGTGATCGGTGTGCTGCTTCGCGAACATCTCTCAAATTTTGTTCGGGAACCTTGCGGGCAACAAGGAGGAGTGATATCCTATTCGGACAACAATCGCGATGTGATCCCACGATCACGCGTTGATGCAGGCGGGGGCTCCGCGGTGGCGCCCGGCTGCAGGAGCCACGGCGACGGCCAAGGCTCCCGTTCCGACGGTACGGCACTCGTACCAAGTTCCCTTCCCCTCCCTGGAGCACGCCAAAATGCGTTTGAAGACCCTCGTCCTGGCCGCGTCCGCGGCCGCGCTGTCCGTGCTGGGCGCCTGCGGCGACCAGCCCACGGCCCCGGCGGCCGCCGCCGATCAGGCTGCGGAGCAGCGGTCCGCCCCCACCTCCATCATCGACCCGACCACGGGCGAGGCGGTGGCCACCAACTACAACCCCGCCGGCACGGTGGTGGTCATTCCGGGCACCTCGGCGCTCGCACGGCTGGGCGCCCAGCCGCTCGCGTACTGCACCCCGTACGAACCCTGCGAGCCCTGCGGCTTCGACCAGCCGTGCGAGCCCGAGTGCGACCCCAACGACCCGAACGGCGGGTGCTACACCCCGCCGCCGCCGCCGTGCAGCAGCCTGATCACCAACTACACCGAGTACCGCGCGGGCGTCGAGCCGTACAGCTTCCTGGAAGTCTCGGGAACCACTTCGTCTTCGTGCGGGTTCCTGGTGGTCACGGGCCTCGGGGCGCGCATCAACGGCAGCGACGACTACACGACGCTGGCCCTGCGGGGCCGCCGCGTGAACGCCGACGGCAGCTGGGGCGCGACGGTGGACTACCGTTTCGGCTCGTCGCCCAACCACAGCCTCGAGGCGTTCGGTGAGGTTCCGTCGGGCTACGCGGTCACCGGCGTCGCCATCGGCCAGAGCGGCACCGAAGACGTGCGCACCATCGTGCTGTACTACCGCCAGGTCCAGCTGACCTCGGCGGGCGTGCGGATGGTGGGCCCCACCTACACCGCGCGCTTCGGCGCGAGCCCCTACAACTACACCGACGCGTCGTACATCACGTACAACGACAACCAGGTGTTCGTGGGCGCCGGCTTCCGCTCCATCGACGCGGGCGAGAAGACGGCCACCATGGCGGCGTTCGTGGGCACCCTGCCCTGATGCAGCCTGCAGGCAAACGAAAGGGGACCGGCGCGCTCGCGCCGGTCCCCTTTCGTTCGTAGCCCGGGCCCCCGCTCGAAGCGCACCGGTCTGAAGTGTACCCCCTCTCCCATTCCGTTTGTGGAGAGCGAGAGTGCTAGCGTCCGCGCAGGTGGTTGTGGATGAACTGGATGGCCATCGACCCCTCGCCCACCGCCGCGCCCACGCGCTTCACCGATCCGGACCGGACGTCACCCGCCACGAACACCCCCGGAATGCTGCTCTCCAGCAGGTAGCGCGGACGGTCCAGCGTCCACTTTGCCCCGTCCAGGTCCGCACCCGTCAGCACGAACCCCTTCTCGTCGCGCTCCACCACGCCCTCCAGCCACTCCGTCCGCGGCGCCGCGCCGATGTAGACGAAGAGCGTGGCGGTTTCCACCACCTCGCGCTCGCCCGTGTCCACGTGCTCGATCGTCACCTTTTCCAGCAGGTCGCCGCCCTCTACCTCCACCACCTTGGAACTGGTGCGCAGGTGGATGTTCTCCGTCCCACGGATACGGTTCAGCAGGTACTCCGACAGCCGCTCCGAAAAGTCGGCTTCGGGCGCCACCATGGTCACCGAGCGGGCGAATCGCGCCAGGTACAGCGCCGCCTGCCCCGCCGAGTTCCCGGCGCCCAGCAGGATCACGTCGCGCTGGCGGCAGGTGGGCACCGCCGCGGCCGCGGCGCCGTAGTATACGCCCCGGCCGATCAGCCGATCGCAGCCGGGCGCCTCCAGCATCCGCCACGACACGCCCAGCGAGAGCAGGACCGCGTGCGCGCACAGCTCCGTGCCGTCGTCCAGGCGCACGACGCGGTTGGACCGGTCGTCGCGCAGCCCCACCACCTCGCGCGCCACGATCACCTCCGCGCCGAACCGCTCCGCCTGGTGCATGGCCCGCTCGGCCAGCTCGCTGCCGCGCAGCCCCTCGGGAAAGCCCAGGTAGTTCTCGATGGCCTCGCTCATCCCCGCCTGACCGCCCGGCGCCTCGCGCTCGATCAGCAGGATGCGCAGGCCCTCGCTGGCGCCGTACACCGCCGCCGCCATCCCCGCGGGGCCAGCACCCACGATGATCAGGTCGTAGAACGGCAGGTCTGGCTGGGTGCTCAACCCCACCTTTTCGGCCAGCGCCGTGTCGTCCGGGTCGGCCACGTGCGATCCGTCGGGAAAGACCAGCAGCGGCAGTCCGCTCCCCGCCGTGGCGCCCAGCTCCTCCGCCTGGCGCCGCGCCTGGGGGTTGTGTTCGAAGTCCAGCCACTGGTACGGCACCCGGGTGCGCGCCAGGAAGTCGCGCACGTCGTGCGAGCGCGGCGACCAGGTGTAGCCGATGACGCGGATGCGGTCGTCGTCCTGCGGGCGCTCGTCGGCCATTTCGTCCATCTGCTGTCCAGGGATCCGCCGCGCCGGCATCCGGCGCGGGACCTGGTTCGTCATGGCGCGTGCCACCAGCCGGACAGCGGCTGTCCATCGTGTGGGTGGAGACGCCGGATCGACCGTGACGATCAGCCGGTGCGCACGCGGTAGCGGGAAAGGACGCAGCCCCCGTCCATCACGCGCGATTCCACCAGGTCCAGCGGAATGCGCCCGGCGTCGCGGAACAGGGGAACGCCGGAGCCCAGCAGCAGCGGGTGGACGTTCAATCCCACCTCGTCGATCACCTCCGCGCGCAGCAGCGAGCACGCCAGCTCGCCGCCGCCCATCACGCAGATCCCCTTCCCTGGCTCGCCTTTCATCCGCCGCACGAACTCGGCGGCGTCTTCCCGCACCAGTTCCACGGCGGGGTGGTCGATGCGCTCCAGCGACGTCGAGAACACGTACGTGCGCATCCGGTAGCCATCGGGGCCAATCTGCCCGGCCGACGCCTCCCACGTCTTGCGCCCCATGACGATGGTGTCGACGGTGGCCATGAACGCGCCGAAGAACTCCTGCACGTCCTTGCTGAAGTGCAGCCAGTCCAGCGAGTGGTCCGGCCCCGCGATGAAGCCGTCCAGGCTGCACGCCGCGCCGTAGGTCACGATTCGCATGGTCAGATGTGGGTGTTGGGGATGGTCGTTCTCTGGCGGGATCCGTTGATTCTGGTGCCGCGCCGAGACCGGCGCCAGACGGCTCCACGGTAGCGTGAGGCGGCCGTTTGCGGTAGCTTGCAAGCGTCAGGTCCATTTGCCCTGACGGGTGCGATCAACCGGATTCAGGGCAGGACCCATGAAGATCATCGAAGAGTGGCTGACGGAGCGCGTGGACAACGCCCCGACCTCCTATGCCCGCCACCTGCCGGACATGGCGGCGCTGCGCATTCGCATGGCGTGGCAAAAGCTGCAGCGCCAGGCCGGTGACGACGGCGAGGTGTGGGCGTTCCAGAACCCGCCCAGCACGTGGAAGAAGCAGGGCAAGCTCACCGGCTACGCCCTGGTTCGCGAGGGCAAGATCGTGGAGGCCGTGACCGTCGCCAACACGTAGCACGGTTCGCCTCACAAACGACACAGCCCCGGCAAGCGTGCGCTTGCCGGGGCTGTCCTTTTCCAGCGAATGCCGATCAGCCCGAGTGGTCGTGCACTGCTTTCCAGCCATCGGCGGTGCGGACCCACACCAGCGTGAACCAGCCGGACTGGTCTGGCTGCCCGCCGCCCGACAGGATGAAGCGCCCCGTTTCCAGCGCGGCCTCGGGCCCCAGCCGCCGCACGGTGAGCTGCTCGAAGCGCAGCTGCTGCTTGGGCATGCCCTGGTTGAAGAACGCGGCGGTGAAATCGCGCTCGATGGCACCCACGCCCGGCCGCGGCCCGTTGCGCGTCATGTACGTCACCGAATCGACGTAGATCGAGAGATGACCCTTCAGGTCGCCGCGATTCCACGCTTCGGCGGACGCTGTCGTGGCGGCGCGGATCTGCGCCTCGTCACCGGCCCACGAGCCGGCGCTCGAGCGGCCGGCAGACGCAGTTACGGTGCAGGCTCCCAGCAAGAGGCTGCCCAGCGCCGCGCACAGCAGCGGGAGGCGCCAGCGAGGCGAGCCGGTCCGGCGAGGGGAAGAAATCTTCATTGCGCTCCGAGTGGTGGGGTGGAGTCGTTCGACAGGGTGGCCCATCATTGAGTCTGGATGGTGCTGGCGCAAGGAACGGTGTCGCCGCCTGCCCGCGGGTTGCCCCTCCCCCGGCCCCTCCCCGCACGCTGCGCATGCGGAGAGGGGGGAATCGGTCGCACGTCGGCAGACGCGGTGCGCGTGCGGTGGAAGCCTCGCGGGGTTTGCGAGGCTTTCCGCTGTCGTTGCGGCGGGTTCACCCGCCTCGACGATCAAGGAGCAAATCCAGCCGCGCGCCACAAGTCCGCCGGTTCGAAGGCACGGCCGCCGGTGATGACGAGATCGACGCGGCGGATCGCGATGATGTCCTGCAGTGGATCGCCGCCGAGCACCACCAGGTCCGCACGCTTCCCCGCCTGCACCGTCCCGGCTTCGCGCTCCATCCCGAACGCCCGGGCCGCTCCCTCCGTCGCGGCGCGGATCGCCTCCAGCGGCGTGAGGCCCGCCTGCACGGCCAGCTCCAGCTCGCGGTGGATGGTGTGGCCGGGCACCACCAGGTCCGATCCCAGCAGCACCGGAATTCCGGCGCGGTGCAGCTCCACCACCACGCTGGAAACGCGGCGCAACGACGCGATCGCCCGTGGACCCACCTGGGCGGGAGCACCCACCGTGTTCAGCGCTTCCCGCAGCTCCATCGGCGCTCGCGCCGTCCCGGGTTCGTACGCCACGTACGCCGAATCCAGCGGCCGCGACCGCTGTTCCGAGCGGGCCAGCGTGGGCTCCACGGCGATGCCCCGCTCGCGGAAGAGCTGGATGGCCGCCTGTGCCTCGGCGGAGCGCGTATCGAACGACGCGGGCCGCCCCTCCCGGGCCGGCGTCCGCATCGCGGAGATGATAAAGTTCAGGTGATTGACCCCATCCACTCCCGCGCGGACGAAGTCTGCCGTGGTCATCCCCGTGGGAACGTGGCCCGTCACCTTCATCCCCAGGCGATGTGCCTCGTCCGCGATCACCGGGACCAGCGCCGGCGGGAGCGATTCGTAGATCTTGATCTGCGGAAATCCCGCGGCGTGGTAGCGCCGGACGGCGGCGCGGGCCTCCTCAGGCGTCGACGCGGTGATGACGCCCAGCGGGTGCTCGCCCCCGTCGATCACGCCGGCAAGCACCATCCGCGGCCCCAGCGCCCGCCCATCCCGCACCGCGTCGCGAACCGCGGTGATCCACTCGATCTCGTTCGCCCCGTCGCGTGCCGTGGTGACCCCCGACGCGAGCGCGGCCGCGAGCCATTCCCCCTGCGTGTAGTGGACGTGCGTGTCCCAGAGCCCGGGGATGATGGTCTTTCCCGTCACGTCCACCCTCGGCACGCCCGCCGGAACGCGCACCTGGCCGGCGGGTCCCGCGGCGGCGATCCGCCCGTCCCGCACGATCACCACGGCGTCGCGCACGGGAGGCGAGCCGGTGCCGTCCACCAGCGTTCCGCCGGTGAGCGCGTAGCTGCCCTCGCGCACCGGGCGGATGCTGCGCGCCGTCTGCTGCAGGTCCGCCACGCCGTCGCGCACGGCGGAGGCGACGAACCGCGGGAGCGCGGACTCGAAGCCCTTCCGCACGACCTCGAAGCGGTCCAGTTCCGCGTCCGCGTGCACCAGCGCCACCAGCTTTCCCTCGCGGTCGAACCAGAGCGACTGCCTGCCCCAGGCGAGCCCCTCGGCGCTGAACCGGTCCAGGATCCACGTACGTCCGGTGACGGATACCGTATCCACCCCCCGCGCCTGGAAGCGGAGGCGCCCCTCGGGAAGGAGCGGAATCTCCGCCGGACGCGACTGCGCGACCCAGTGGCGGAAGGCCGCCTGCGCCACCGTGGCGGGAGCGTAGGGCGAGGCGATGAAGGCACGCGGCGGCACCGCCACCTGCTCGGATGACCCGCCGCGGCGAACGGTCGCTTGTCCGCCGCTCACCGCCACTTCGACCTCCGTGCTGGTGAGCGTGGAGGTGCGCCCCGCCGCCCGATAGAACACCGGCGCTCCCTCCCCGTCCATGTGCATGACGGCATCCAGCGGCGCGTCGAGCCCAAGGAAGGAAAGAGCCGCGCGGGCGGTGGTCACCCATCCTCCGGCACTGTCCCGCCGCACGTTGTACGCTTCGGTTCCCACCGGCTGCTGGTACTTGAGCAGGACGAACTCCCCCTGCTCAACCGTCTGCGCGTGCAGCGGAGCGGCGGCGAGCGCCGTCAGTGCGAGAGCAGACGCGAGCAGGGGGCGGTTCCAGCGCTTCATCATCGGGGCGGCGGGGAGGGAGAAAGGGGATGACCGACTCTCATTGGATGCCGGCCGGCGGTGGCGGGTTGTCGATGACAGGCAGGCAGCGCTACACCTCCCGCCCCCGTGCTGCTCCGCGGTCACTTCCCGCCTCGCAAGAATGCATCAGCCGCGGAGAAGAACTGCTCCGGTTGATCCAGCCAGGGGAGATGATCAGCGAGGGGCAGGATGAGCACGCGCCCATCCGGCAAAGCCCTGGCGAGCTCGCGCGCGGCCTCCGCGGGGATTGCATCCTGCTCCCCGTGGATGATCAGCACCGGGACGCGGATCCGCTCCAGGAGTGCGTGCCAGTCCCTGCCCTGTTGGGACCTCAGGAACGCGTCGCGGCGCGCCGCGCGGGTCCGCAGCCGCTCGGGGGGCGCGCCGCAGAAGTCGCCACGCATCCGCCCCAGCGCCGTCGAGTCGGCCAGGAACGCACGCGGCAGCATCGTGGCGATGAGTTCCCGGCACAGGGGCGCGGGATCTTCGGCTTGGGCGATGCTCGCCTCCAGCGCACGCATGCGCGCCCAGGTGGCGCTGTCGAGGCGGGCGAGAAAGCGTTGGCCAGTCTGCTCACGATAAGCCGCGCCGACGAACGGGGGAGGCGCGACCAGAAGCACCCGCTCCACGTGCTGGGGATGGACACCCGCGTAACGCACGGCGATGGCCGCCCCGCCGGAATGGCCGAACAGGCGCATGCGCTCCATCCCGAAGTGCCGCCGAAGCGCCTCCAAGTCCTGGACGTGCTCCTCCAGGCCAGGCTGCTCCACGCTCCGCACCGAATCGGACCTACCCTCCCCTCGTTGATCGTAGACGAGGAGCGTCCGTCCATGCGCAAGGCGCTGAAGGTCAGGCGCAAGATAACCGCTGCCGTTGCCCTGGAACCCGTGCACCACCACAACCGTGTCCGGCCCACCGCCGATTGCCTGATAGTACAGCGATCCGCCATTGGCCCCGGCGAAGTAGCCCTCCCGGGCAGAAGAACCCGGGGGCTGCAGGTGCGGTGGCGTGCAGCTGACGAGAAGGAGGACGGCGGAGAGGAAGAACGGGCGCATCCGGCTCAGGAATGGTCGTGAAGGCTCGAAGGTCCACCTGCTCGCAGCTACCCCGGACGAAGCGGTACGTTTCGAAGCAACGGTCGGACGCGAACCGTCGTCTCACCTGCATCGCCCAGCCATGAACCCGGACCCTACCTGATATGCGTGCGCCCCACCCGTCGCCCGATGCGCTCGTCCGATTGGAGTGCGTCCAGAAGGTGTTCCGCGCCCGATCGGCGGAGACGCATGCGCTCAGCAACATCAGCCTGGACGTGCGCAGAGGCGAGTACCTGGCGATCTCAGGACCTTCCGGCTGCGGCAAGTCTACCCTGCTGTCCATCCTGGGGCTGCTGGACGTGCCGACCGCGGGCGAGTACCACCTGGACGGCCGCCCCGTGTCATCCCTCGGCGCCGATGAGCGGGCGCGGGTTCGGGGCCGCGAGATCGGCTTCGTGTTCCAGTCGTTCAACCTCATCGGCGATTTGACGGCCTACGACAACGTAGAGCTTCCGTTGACGTACCGCGACGTGCCGCGGGCGGAGCGCGAGCACGCGGTGTGGGCCGCCCTGGAGAGGGTGGGAATGGCGGACCTGGTGGATCACTATCCGTCCGAGCTCTCCGGGGGTGAGCAGCAGCGCGTGGCGGTGGCGCGTGCACTCGTGGGAGCACCACCTCTGCTGCTCGCCGACGAACCAACGGGCAACCTCGACTCCGCGAATGGAGACGCGGTGATGGACCTGCTCGCCGATCTGCATTCGGAGGGCGCCACCATCATCCTGGTTACCCACGACCCACGCTACGCCGATCGTGCCGGACGCACCCTCCACATCCTCGATGGGCGGATCGTCCGGGAGGAACAACGCGCGTGATCCACGAAAAGCGTGAGGCGCGGCGTACCGGAGGAGAAACGATGCAGCGCGTCCGGCCGCCGCGTCGGGCGGCGCGCTCCGTGGCCGCAACCACGGGAGTCACCGTCCCGGTGGTGCTGGCCCTGGCGATCGGAACGGGGCTGGGGCTCCCTTTGCTGGGGATCATCCGCGCCAGCCTGCTTCGATCTTCTCCCTACATCGATCCCGTCTTCCAAGAGGGATCCCTGACGGCGGATTGGCTCTCCGGCTGGACGGCCTCGCGGCAGACCATCCCCCAGATCCAGGACGGCGCATGGCGGGTGCTGCTGCAGGTGTTCCTTGCCCTGGTCGTGCTCCTCCTCGCCATCGCACTGGTCGAAGCCTTTACGCTGACCCTCGCGCGGGCGGCGGTCCGCCGCCCGGAGGTGGCCCTGCGTACGGCACTCGGAGCAACGCAGGGCCGCCTGGTCCGCGATCTTCTTCTCGACGGTGCCCGCCTGCCCCTGCTCGGCGGCGGACTGGGGCTGCTGATCGGCGGCGTCACGGCCCATGCACTCCACGTCTCCTGGCCGGGCGACGCACCGCCCTGGGGAAATCACGCGACGGATTTCGGGTTGCTCGGAGGCGCGGTGGGCATCTTCCTTCTCGTGCCGCTCCTGGCCACGCTTTCCCCGGTGAGCGTGGCCTGGCGGCGCGACCTGCGCCGGTTCCTCACCAGCGGCGGGCGCGCCACGGCCACCCGCGGCGAGGCTTTCATGCGGAATACGCTCGCCGTGGCGCAGATTGGCGCCGTCCTGGTCCTGCTCACGAGCGCCGGGGTACTCCTCCGGGGCTTCGCCTCGTCGTCGGAAGACCTCCCCACCGCGAGCTTCGACCCCTGGGGCATGCTGACGGCCGAGGTGCGTCTGCCGGACGCGGGCGGCCTGACCTCCGCTGACCGGCACCTCGCCTACGAAGGCATGCTCCGCCGAGTGGCGGCGCTGGCGGGCGTCGCGGATACGAGCATCGGGTCGGCGGGCGCCTGGGTCGGGCTGGGACAGAGCGATTTCGTCCACGCGCTGACCGGTAGCCCGACCGCACCCGGCTGGCTAAAACCCGCCCGGTATCACGCGGTGGGGCCCGGGTTCTTCCGGACCCTGGGGGTACGAGTCGTCCACGGCCGCGAGTTCGGCGCGGCGGATACCGCGGGCGCGCCTCGCGTGGTCGTGGTGAACCAGGCGTTCGCGTCCGTCTTCAGGCTGGTGGGAAACGGGGTGGGGCGAAAACTCCAGTTTCACCGCGCGAACCTTGACGGCACGTGGTACACCATCGTGGGAGTGGTAGAGGACATCCGTGCCGAGGGCGTGGGATCGGGCGGCGAGGCGGTACCGAAGGTGTACGTCTCCGCCTGGCAGCACCCGCCACGCAGCGTGGGGCTGGTGGTGCGGACCGCGGGCGAGCCGATGGCGCTCCTTCCAGCAGTCGAGGAGGCGGTTCGTGGGTCCGCGACAGGGGCGGAACTCGCCGGCGGGATGACGATGGGAGCCTACCTGGCCCGTTTTCGCGCGCCGCTCCGCTGGCTGGCCGTGGTCTTTGGTGCGGTTGCGGCCGCGGCCCTGGTCCTGGGCACCTGGGGGCTGCATGGGGTGATGTCCTACAACGTGGCGCGGCGCACGCGTGAGATCGGAATCCGCATGGCCGTCGGCACCCGGAGGAGAGACGTATCGCGCCTCGTGTTCGTGCAGAGCCTTCGGATCGTGGGTCTCGGCATCGTCGTGGGTGTGATCGCGGTCAGTGGAATCGCGGGCCTGCTGCAGCTGCTGGTGAGCGGGGTGGAGCCCTTCGATCCGGTCCTCTTCGGCGGCATCGCCGTCATCCTGGGAAGCGTTGCACTCCTCGCGAGCTACCGGCCGGCCAGGCGGGCGGCGGCGGTCGATCCCCAGATCTCACTCCGTGCAGAGTAGTTGTACAAAAAAGCCCTGCCCCCGCAAGCATACGTGCTTGCGGGGGCAGCGCTGGACAGTGGGCCGATTCGAACCTGGACTCAAGGATCGGCCGGGGAGCTCGCGCCCGAGGCCGGGGCCCCGGGCAGGTTGTTGCACGCCCGCTCGATCTGCGCGCGCGTGTGCCCCTCGGCGGCCTGCGCCTGCGCCATGCACCCCTGGAACTCCGATTGGGGGGTGGCGGCGGCGGGACGCGACGGACGCGGAGCCGGGTCGTCCGGGGGCAGCCCGGCGCGTGCCCGGGCCGCGCGCCGAACGGAATCGGAGTGCGCCCGAACCCGCACGGCCGCCGCCGCCGACTCGGCGGGCGTCACCCGCGGCTCCTCTACCACCAGGGGATCGGCGCCTTCCGCGCCGCCCTGCGGCTGGGCGTCTCCGTCATCGCGGCTGCAGGCGGCGCACACCAGCAGGAACGCCGCCCGGCCGATCCATCGGCGATCCGCCCGCGTAGCCTGCATCAGGGCCGGGGCGCCAGCATCGCCTCGATGGCCCGCAGCCGCTCGGCCATCGCGGCGTTCTCGCGGCGAAGCTGCTCGACGTCGCCCCGCAGCGCGGCGTTCTCGGCCTGCAGGGCCGTGATCTGCTCCGCCTGCGCGGTGGTCCGCGCGTCCAGGGCCTTCACGCCAGCCAGGTTTACGCCGTCGGCGTCCAGGTGGCTGATGGCCAGCCGGTCGTTGCCCAGCCCGAAGGCGCTGTAGAAGTCTTCCGAGAACGCGCCCATGTGGCGGACGCCTGCCTGCTCGCCGATGTAGTTCCACGAGTTCACCGGCACCGATCGCAGCCTGCGCAGCACGTCCTCACCATCGACTTCCGAGAACCCTTCCTTGAGGGTGCGGCTCGACGAGCAGGTCATGGTGCCGGTGCCCGCGGCGATGTTGCACCCGGTGGTCAGGGTGGAGTTGGTGCGGAACCGGAAGCCCCCCGACGCGCGCGCCAGGAACTCGTAGTTGGCGGCCGCCTCGGCCGAGTCGGTGGTGCTGGCGTCGGCCCACACGAACGCGCCCGTACGCCCGTTGGTGCTGGCCCGGTACCCCAGTGCCATCGAGTAGTCGGCATCGGCCGTGGTGCGGTAGCCCAGGGAGACAGCCGCGATCCCGGCCGCGTTGGCGGTAAAGCCCACCGCGTGGCAGTACGACGCGGAACAGCGGTTGTCGTCGCCGGCGGCAAACCCGTATTGGCCGGTGACCTCGGTGTCGCTTCCGAACGCCGTGGAGTAGTTGCCCGTTACCGTCAGGTCCTCGCCCATGACCATCGACGAGTAGCCCTTGGCCATGGTACGGTTTCCGCCCGCCCACGAAAAGAAGCCCACGTTCGCGAAGTCCCAGTACGCGCCGGCCCCGCCGTCGTCGGTGCTCCCGGCGCGAAACGCCGCGAAGTACGGCATCCACATCATGCGGTAGCCGGGCCCCGAGGCCGGAATGATGCCGATGCCGAGGGTGCCGAGCGCCACCACGCCGCCGGCGCTGTCCACGCGCATGCGGTCGCCCGCGGGGTTCCCCGAGCGCAGTTGCAGCAGGATGTCGGACTGGGCCGCGGCCGGGGCGGCCGACAGGGCCAGGACAGCGAGGGCCGAGGAGAGCTTAAGTAGGGGCTTCATGGCTCCGTTCCGGAGTGAGGACGTAAGGTCGTGGGGCGGACTTGCGCCCGGCCGCCGTGCCGGGCGTACCGTGAGTTGGACAGCACTACGGCCGAACGCGGACGCGGAACCTCTCGTTGCGCAGCCTGCCGCCCTGCACGACGATTCTTCCGCCCGTAGCGGTGACGTTGCTGGTCACCGAGTAGGTGCCGGTCACCCGGAGGTTGCGAACGTCGAAGTTGCTCACCCCCCCGCCAATGGTGCCGCCCACGCCGGTCAGGATCAGGCGGCCGGTGCCCAGGAAAGTGCCCGTGCTGCCCAGGTTCACGCTCCCGGCCACGGTAAAGTCGAACGACGACAGGTTGAGCGTGGGCTGCACGGTGCTGCCCGCCGTCATCGCCAGCCCGTTGACCGTGGTGTTCTGGGTCAGGAGCGGGTAGGTGGCCGCGTCGCCCGGAAGCACCACGGTGTCCTGCGACATGGCGAAGCCGCCCAGCGCCCAGTTGGCGTTGGTCAGCCAGGCGTCGCTTGCCGCCGAGGTGGACCAGCTCTTCGTAACCCCGAAGACGGGGATGGCGGGGCTCAGGTTCTGCAGCCGCCGCGCGGTAACGCGCAGCACCGAGGTGCCGTAGTCCAGGTACCTGACGTTGATGGTCGCCAGGCCGCCCACCAGGCCCGTCTTGACGCCCAGCTCCGCGGCCGGCCCGCTGACGGCGGAGAACAGCACGCTGTCGCCGCTGACGGCGATCACGTTGCCGTACCGGTCGACGGATGCCACGGTGAGGGCGAAGGGCACGTTCGTAGCCGGGCGGGCAGACGTGCCGGCGCGGAAGTGCGCCGCGCACTCGTGCACGCTCTCGCCGGGACGCAGCACCGCCAGTTTCACGTACTCCGCGCGGGTGTTCATGGTGGTTTGCGGGCTGCCGGCGGGCCCCGCGGTGCGGGGCGAGCAGATCTGGCGCTGGCCGGGGTAGTCCGCCACGAACGGGTCCATCGCGGTGCTGCCGTTCAGCACCGTTACGGTGGTGGCGCCCATGGCGGCGGCGCGCTCGTGCAGCCGGCGCACCGCGGACGTGTCCTGCCCCTCCTCCATGCTTTCCGTCAGGCGCACCTCGGTGTCCTGCACCGCCATCATGCGGAAGGTGAAGGTGAAGGCGTCCTTGGTGGCCCCGTTGGTGGTGCCCGGGTCGTGCCGTTGCAGCGGAATGCGGAACGAGTAGGTGAGCAGCCCGTCGAACTGGTTCGGGTCCGTGTTAGCGGGGATCGCCCGGTTCGTGGTCGACAGCCTGCTGCGCATCACGAAGCCGTAGGGAAAGATCCCCGTTACGCCCACCGGCAGCGGGATGGCGGCCACCTCGGCCTCGTCGAAGACCTGCAGCACGTCCTGCTGGGGGCTGCGCATCTCGCCGTTGTCGGTGATGGTCACCACTCCGCTGGGCACCGTCTTCTTGGCGACCAGCGTGTCGGCCTGCGTGCCGTCGAACTTCAGCATCTTCACGAACGGGGTGCCGGCGATGGCGCCCGCCCCCGTGACCGGGATGAAGGTGACGTTGTTCAGCGGCAGGCCGCTGGTGTTGCGCACCCGCATGTTCACCGACACGTAGCGGTACCCGCGGCCGCGGCCGCCCTCGGACACGGAGACGGTGCTCACCTCCTCGATGTTGAACCCGTTTACCGCCGACATCGACGCGCTCACGCCGCCCACGCTGGGCATGGCCATGTCGACCGGCACCGCGCTGGCGAGCGGCTCGGCGCCGCTGATGCCGGTAACGGTGAACTCGTAGATGCCCAGGGGCAGGGGAACTTCGGGCCCGGGCACCGGATCGGGCGGCACGCTGGTCGGTGCCTCGTCGAGGCACGCGGCCGAGAGCAGCAGGATGGGCAGGGCAGCGATGAGACAGCGCATGGCCGGATGATGCTCAGGCGAACGGCGGGCACTGGGCCTGCCGAAACTGCGAAGGGGGCGGGGATCCCGAAGCGCGGGCCCAGGCGGGCACCGCGGACGATCTGGGCCCCGGCAGACACGCAA
This sequence comes from Longimicrobium sp., assembly GCF_036388275.1. Classification (NCBI taxonomy): domain Bacteria; kingdom Pseudomonadati; phylum Gemmatimonadota; class Longimicrobiia; order Longimicrobiales; family Longimicrobiaceae; genus Longimicrobium; species Longimicrobium sp. Next base: position 15,120 of record NZ_DASVSF010000089.1, on the reverse strand, counting down.
GATAATCGCGGTCTGCTACGGGAGCAATGATTTTGTTCAGGCGCGCATTCCGGCGCCGCGGCCCGCCCAGGTGAGGAACCTTGCGAGAATCTAACGCCTATGCTTCGCCGGGGCAATCGTTTCCGTGCGCGGGCGACGGAAACCGAGGCCCAGGCCCGCAGTTCAAACGACCCTGCCCCCGCAAGCACAAGTGCTTGCGGGGGCAGAGTTTGACAATGGGCCCACCAGGATTCGAACCTGGGACCTAAGGATTATGAGTCCTCTGCTCTAACCGCTGAGCTATGGGCCCGAACGACGACGAATATAGTCCGAACCGGCCCCTCCCTCAACTGCCTGCACTCACTTCGTCCCGAACAGCCGGTCGCCCGCGTCGCCCAGGCCGGGGAGAATGTAGCCCACTTCGTTCAGCTGGCGGTCCAGCGCGGCGGTCCACACGCGGACGTCGGGGTGGTCGTCCAGCATGCGCTGCACTCCCTCCGGAGCCGCGACCAGGCACACGAAGTTCACCCGCGCGGCGCCGCTGCGCTTGAGCGACGACACCGCGGCGGACGCGGAGCCGCCGGTGGCCAGCATGGGATCGAGGACGATGAAATCGCGCGCGCCGGGGTCCGACGGGATCTTGAAGTAGTAGTCGACGGGCTGCAGCGTCTCGTGGTCGCGGAACAGGCCGATGTGCCCCACGCGCGCCGCCGGGATCAGCCGCGCGACGCCGTCCACCATCCCCAAGCCGGCGCGCAGGATGGGCACCAGCGTGAGCTTCTTCCCCGCCAGCATCATCTCGGTGGTGCGCTCCAGGGGCGTGTCGATCTCCACCGGCTCCAGCGGAAGGTCGCGGGTGACCTCGTAGGTGATGAGCATGGCGATCTCGTCCACCAGCTCCTTGAACTGCTTGGTCGGCGTTTCTACGTCGCGCAGCACCGCCAGCTTGTGGCGGATCAGGGGGTGCTGAACGACGGTCAGGTTGGGAAACGTGGTCACGGGTCGTGCCTCCGAGGGGTGGGCCAAGTGCGCGCCAAGCTACGCGCACCCTCGGCCGGCCCGCAACCTGCCGCCAATTGGCGCCGATTTCGGTCGGAGGCCCGGGCGCACCGCACCTGCACGCACCCGAATTCTGTCGTGCCGACGGCCAGCGCACCCTGCCTGCATGCACCCGAATCCCTGTCGTGCACACGGCCCAGCCGCACCATACCTGCACACCCGCAGAACCCTGTCATCCTTGAGGCCCAGGCGCACCGAACCTGCACGCCCGCAGAACCCTGTCATCCTGAGGCCCAGGCGCGGTTAACTTGCACGCGCCCGTGGTACGCGGGCCGAAGGATCTAGCCTGAATCACGAACTATTCTGGGCGCGGTAGCGGCACGGATGCCTGGGCCTCGGCAGCCCAGTCGAGGAGGGAGAAGAGGACCGGGAGCGCGTGCCCGGCCCTGTCGGGCGAATGAATTCGCTGCAACGACCACACGATGTCCGCCTTCGCGGACTACCTGCCTCGGTGCACTCGGCGGTCGGGTGGCGCGCCCGTGGTGTGTGGCGGATCCTTCAGTCATTGCAGGCTTTGGAGTGAGGGCCGGATGGGCCTGGCCGCTCCTTCAGGATGACATCGGGTGTGCCTTGGCACCTTGGTGTGGAGCATGAAAACGGCCCCGGAGCGCCATGCTCCGGGGCCGTTTCACTACTGCGGACCGCCCGTCAGACGCCGCGGTCTTCGTCGCCGGGCTGGCGCTGGTGCGGCTTCATGGGCACGTCCGACTGCTCCAGGCGAAGCTCGGTGCCCGGCTTCATCCCCTCGCCCACGCGCGCCTGGCTGTTCATCGCCTGCGGCTGCTCCACCACGGGCACCGCGTGCTTGCCGAACGGGCTCTGGTTGTCGAGCTCGTCCTCGGAGAAGTTGGTGCGGTTGGCTTCCTGCACCTCGGGACGCTCGCTCACGCGCGGCCACCCGCCGTACCCCTCGTCGTCCATCTGGTCGCGGTCGGCCTTTTCGATCGCGAACTCGCGGTGCGAGTGCGAATCGTCGCTGCGGGCGGGGTCCGTTTCGCGCCCCTGGCGGCGGCTGCCCATCCCCGAGCGGTTCCCGGTCCACTCTGTGCTCATCTCGTCATCCTCGTCGAAGTCATCCCCGTAGTCCGCCCGCGGATGCAGGCGCTCGCGCTCGTCCTCGATCTCCATCCGGTTGATCACCGTGCCCACCCCCGGCACGGCCTGGGCCACGGCGACCGCATGGCGCGCCTCGTCGCGCGTCCACACCGAGCCCGACAACTCCACGATGCCATGGCTCACCGCGCCCACGTCGATCCCGCGCGCCGACAGCATGTCGTCGTCCAGGAAGGCGTCGAGCACCGTGTCTTCCAGCACGGCCAGCGTGTCCTGGTCGGCCTGGTCGCGGCGCAGCCGGGCGGGGTACGACGTCGTTCCCTCCGCGCCTTCCTGCCCCTCCGCGCGGCGGGGCGTCGGCCGTTCGGCCGTGCGGCCGGTGAGGAATGCCGCCAGGGCAAGCCCGCCCAGTGCGCCCAGCGCATAGAGCAGGTTGCGCCCGGCGTTGCTGGGCTCTTCCAAGTCGACCACGTACTGGCGGTTCTGGGGCTTCCTGGCGCGCGGGGCCGCTTCCAGCTCGACTTCGTACTTGCGGTCCTGACGCTTCTTGTCGTTCGGGGCCGCTTCCAGTTCGACCTCGTACTGGCGGTCCTGGCGCTTCTTGTCGTTCTGGGCCATGGGCTCTCAACGCGTTGTCGGGACGAACGATCGAAGCCGCATGGGAAAGCAATTCGCGTTCCCATGCGGCTTCGTGTGCGCGGCGCGGCGCCGGCTCGGTCAGGGCGTGGTCTGCCCTTCGCGCTGCTGGCGGCGCCGCTCGTTCTCGCGCTCGCGGATGGCGCGGCCGCGCTCGCGCAGGTGGCGCTCGCGCGACACGTCCTCCTCCTGCCGGTCCATCTCGCGGCGCTGGTCGCGCTCGGTGCGCTGTTCCTCCTCGCGGTCGCGCGGGGCCGGGGGGCCCCGGGGCAGCGGCACGCTCCGCCCGCCGATCACCGCACGCCCGTTGTCCAAGCCCCAGCGGCGGCCCTGCGCGTCGCGGAAGGTCCAGTCCAGCAGGCTGCGCTGGTACGCCGCCTCGCCCGCGATGCTGTCGTTCAGCCCGTTGATGCGGCTATCGAGATGACGCCGGTACCGCTCCTCTTCGTTCAGCTTGCGTTCGGGAATGGCCTGCGGCGTCACGGCCAGGCGCGGATCGCCGTATTCGGGCGAAAGACCGCGCCGTCCCGCTCCCGTCCCCTGCCCCGCGCCACCCGTCTGCCCCGCCGCCGCGCCGGGCGCGGAGCCGCCGACCGTCCCGCCGCCCGCTCCAGGTGCGCCGGGCAGCGCGCGGGGAATGCCGGACGGCACGCCGTTCGGGAACGCCACCGGGCTGGGCAGGCGTGCGAGCGCCGAGTCCGCTGCTCCGGCCCCGATCACCGCGTTGGCGCTGACCTCGGCGCCTGCCGACGCGGGGGGCAGCTCGCCGGGCGTCGCCATGGAGCCCCACGCGCCCACATCCAGGTACTCCACCAGTTCCGGCGTACGCTCCTCTTCACCGATCGTGAACGCGGGCGTACGGTCCGCGCGCTCGGGGAGCAGCAGAACCGCCACCGCGAGCAGCGCGTGAAGGACGAGGGAGATGCCGAGGGTGCGCCCGGTGAACAGGGGGGGGCGCTCCGGGCGCCGCCGGGTGAACGGGGCGCGTGCGCGTACCGCCTGCCCCGGCGCGGGAGCACCGGCCGGGTGTGCCGCGGGACGCGGCGGGGCGGAAACGGCGGGAGGAGTCATTACCGTGATTCTACTCCCCCGGTCTACACCTGTTCCGAGGCACCAGTCCCGCGGGAGCGGGTGAACCCGCCGCACCAGACGCGGAAAGCCTCGCATCCGCCGAAGCGCCCTCTGTCATCCCGACGGAGCGGCCACGGGAAACCTGCACGCACACCATCGATTGCAGCGACCGAGGGATCCGCCACACAGCCATCGCGGCGAGCCGAACCTTCGGGCGTCACCGTAGCCTCCCTGAGCGGGTGAACCCGCGGCTCAGAAAGCGGAAAGCCCCGGCCGGGGCCGCTGTCGCGTCCCGTCCGGGGCTTCACCTGCACGCGCACCGAACCTGCCGAAGCGCAATCGAATTCTCCCCCTCTCCCGCTTGCGGGAGAGGGGGCCGGGGGAGAGGGCAGCCGGGGACTGCACGGCCGCACTCCAGACGCCACGAAGCCGGTCAGCATCCCCAGCCCTCACCGAACACTCCGCAATCCGCACCAAACTGGCTCCCTTCCCCCGCGCAGTTTGCGGGGGAAGGGCTGGGGATGGGGGCGCCTGGGCCCCGCGCCGGACCCGGCCCAACCTACCCGAGGCCCGTAGATCCGTGCCGCTGCCGCGCCCAGTCGACAAGGCGTCCGCGGCAAGATCCTTCGGCCCGCATGCGACGGTGTACGGGAAAGTTCCGTGCGCCTGGGCCTCAGGATGACAGGCCCCCTGGCGTATCCTACACCCCGGCCGTCGCCACCAGGCCCGCCATGCGCGCCGCCGCCTGCCGCAGCCGGTCCTCCGTGCAGGTGAGCGCAATGCGGACGAAGCCCTCGCCCCCGGCGCCCAGCGACTTGCCCGGCAGCAGCGCCACGCCCTGCTCCAGCAGCAGCCGGCGCGACCACGCCTCGCTGCTGACGCCCTCGGGAAGCGGCACCCACACGTACATGGTGGCCTGCGGAAGCGGCACGTCGAACCCGGCATCACGCAGCGCCTCCACCGCGGCGTCCCGGCGCCGCTGGAAGGTTTCCACGTTCCCCGGCACCCAGTCGGCATGCGAGCGCAGCGCCGCCACGCCGGCGTGCTGGATGGTGAACGGCACCCCCGTGTCGGCGAAGGTCTTCACCCGCGTCAGCGCCCCCACCAGGTCGGCGTTGCCTACGGCCCAGCCGGCGCGCCACCCCGTCATGTTGTACGTCTTCGACAGCGAGTGGAACTCGATGGCCACGTCCATCGCCCGCGGAATCTCGAAGATACTCGGGGGGCGATACCCGTCGAAGGCGATCTCGGAATACGCGTTGTCGTACGCCAGGATGGCGTCGTGGCGCCGGCACCACTCCACCGCGTCCGCCAGGTACTCGCGCGACGCCGACGCCGCCGTGGGGTTGTTGGGATAGTTCAGGTACAGGATCTTCGTCCGCCGCGCGACGTCCTCGGGAATCTCGTCGAGCGGAATCAGGAAGTCGTTCTCCGGCCGCAGCGGCACGATGTGCGGGGTGCCGCCCGCCAGCACGGTGCCGCCCAGGTACGCCTGGTAGCCGGGGTCGGGGATCACCGTCATGTCGCCCGGCTCCAGGAACGCGAACGGCAGGTGAAAGATACCCTCCTTGGAGCCGATCAGCGGCAGCAGCTGCTTCATGGGATCGACCTCCACCCCGAAGCGCGACCCCATCCACCGCGCGATCTCTTCCCGGAACTCCACCAGCCCCAGCTGAAACGGGTAGCGCGAGTTGGCCGGGTCCTGCGCGGCACCGCGCAGCGCCTCGACGGCGGCGGGGGGCGGCGGCAGGTCGGCGTCGCCGGTGCCCAGGTCGATGACATCCACGCCGCGGGACTTGAGGTCGCGCTTGATGGCGGGAACGTCGGACAGCGGGTACGGCGGAAGGCTCCTGAAGCGAGCCGCGAGTTCGGGCATTCGGGTTCCGGTCCGGTCAGGCGTGAGTGGGGGCGGATGCGTCGCCGCCCGGGCGGTCCAGCAGCATCCTCGCGGCCAGGATCACCCCGCCGATGGTGATGGAGATGTCGGCGAAATTGAAGATGTACGGAAAGAAGTGGACGTAGATGAAGTCCGTCACTCCCCCGTTCACCAGCCGGTCGCCCAGGTTGCCCAGCGCGCCGCCCAGGACGAGCGCCCCGGCGATCTGCTGCCAGCGGTCGTGCGTGTCCCACATCATCCACACCGCCACGCCGATGCCCACCAGCGTCAGCAGCGCGATGATGGGCATGCGCAGGCCGGGGGGCAGGTCCTTGAGAAAACCCCAGGAGATCCCGGTGTTCATCGTGTGCATGAAGCTGAGCAGGCCCTCAATCAGCGGCCGCCGGTCGTACAGCGGAAGCCGCTGCTGCACGAGCGCCTTGGTGATCCAGTCGACGGCGACGATGGCGGCGATGACGAGGGCCAGCCAGCGGCTGCGGGAAAGCTTGATCATGGGGCCTGCACGGGGTTGCGGAGGATGCCGACGCCGGGGATTTCCACCTCGACGACGTCGCCCGGGTTCAGGGGCGACACGCCGGCCGGGGTGCCGGTGGCGATCAGGTCGCCGGGCTCCAGCGTCATGACCCCGGAAATGTACTCGATCAGGGTGGGGATGCTGAAGGCCATGTCGCCCACGCGGCCGTGCTGGCGCACTTCTCCGTTCACGCGGCAGATCACCTCCAGCCCGTCGCGGTCCACGCGGTCCAGCGGCACCACCGTCCCCGTGGGGCAGAAGGTGTCGAACCCCTTGGCCCGCGCCCACTGCCCGTCCGGCTTCTGCAGGTCGCGCGCGGTCACGTCGTTCAGCGGCACGATGCCCTCCACGAAGTCCCACGCGTCCGCCGCGGCCACGTCCTTCGCCCGCCGCCCGATCACGACGCCGATCTCGCCCTCGTGCTCCACCTGCTTCGAAGCGGCGGGGAGAACGATGGCCTCGCCGTCGGTGATGATGGCCGAGGGCGGCTTGAAGAACAGCAGCGGCCGCTCGGGCACGTCGTTCCCCAACTCGCGCGCATGTTCCAGGTAGTTGCGGCCGACGCAGACGATCTTGGACGGACGGGTCACGGCATCGTACGGGGTTGGGGGATCGGCACGCTCCAAGGCGGCGTGCCCATTGTCATCCTAAGGCCCAGGAGAGAAGACCCGAGGCGCGTCGCGGGCTGAGACTGGCGCATGCCGCGGCCGCCCCCCTCTCCCGGCCTCTCCCCCATAAACCCCATGGGGGAGAGGAGAATTCGATCGCGCTCCGGCGAGCCCCGCGCATTCGACTGGCTCCCTTCCCCCGCGCAGTTTGCGGGGGAAGGGCTGGGGATGGGCGCGGCCGAGGCATGCGCCGGCCCTCGTCGAAACGCCACAACCCCCGGGAGGTTTACCCCCTCTCCCACGCTGTTTGTGGGAGAGGGTGGACGAGCATAAGCGAGGACGGGTGAGGGCCCCACGGCAGCCGAGGCCTCTGGTTCCGTGACCGCTGCCGCGCCCGGGCTGGTACGTGTCCGCCGCTAGATCCTTCGGCCCGCGCAGGATGTGCTGCGGGCCACCCCGGTGCGCCTGGGCCTCAGGATGACAGATCGATCGCACCAGAGATTTGGACGCGCTCCACACTAGCTCCCTTCCCCCGCGCAGTTTGCGGGGGAAGGGCTGGGGATGGGGGGCGGCCGAGGCATGCGCCGGCCCTCACCGAGGCGCCACAAAGCCCTGGTGTGTACCGTCGCTAACCCGCCCGCCGCACCGCCGTCCGCTCGCCGTAGAATCGCAGCATCTCTTCCTTCACCCGCTGCCACGGCGCCTTCACCACGGGCGCGGGCGGCAGCGAGTCCAGAAAATATCGCCCATAGCTCTTTTTCGCGATCCGCCCATCCAGGATCATCACCACGCCCATGTCGTCGCGCGACCTCACCAGCCGCCCGAACCCCTGCTTCATGCGGATGGCCGCGTGGGGAAGCATGTACTGCACGAACGAGTTTCCGCCCGCCGCCTCGATCGCCTCGATGCGCGCCGCCGTCACCGGCTCGCTGGGCACCTTGAACGGCAGCTTGGGGATGATCAGCCCGCGCAGCGGCCGCCCGGGCACGTCCACGCCCTCCCAGAACGACGTGGTCCCCAGCAGGATCCCCCGCCCCGAGGCCGCGAACCGCTCCACCAGCTGCGCCCGCGGCGCCTCGCCGTGCACGAACAGCGGCCACTGCAGGTCCGCCCGCCGCGCCCGCAGCTCCTGCGCAACGTGCCGCAGCGCCCGGTAGCTGGTGAAGAGCACGAACAGGCCGCCGTCCGAAATCTTCGCGTGCTCCAGCGTGGCGCGAACCGTGGCCTCGTCGTGGCGCGGGTCGTGTTCGCCGGAGGGGATCGGCAGGTCGGTGGGCACCACGACCAGCGTCTGCTCGTCGTAGTCGAAGGGCGACGGGAAAACCGCCTCGTCCACGTGGTAGTCGGCGGCGAACTGGGTGCCGATCCCCAGCCGCTGCCGCATGAAGCTGAAGTTGCCCTGCGTCGCCAGCGTGGCCGACGTCAGGACGACGGTGGGGATCTTCTCGAAGAGCGCGTCGCGAAGCACCCACGCCAGGTCCAGCGGCGCGGCGTTGATGGTCAGGTTGGCCTCGCGCCCGTCCCGAGGCGGCTGGCGCTCCATCCACCGCACCATCTTCATCTTGCTCTCGCCCGGGCGCAGGCCGGAGCGCAACGCGTCCATGGCCGCCTCGATGCGCCCCGCCGCCCCGCGCAGCTCCACCAGCTGCGGCTCCACGCCCTGCTTCAGCTGCTCGTCGGCGGCGATGCGCTCGCGCAGCTGCTCCATCCCGCCCAGCAGGTCCTTCAGGTTGTCCAGCAGCCCCGTCAGCGCCTCGTCCAGCCCCAGCGCCCAGATGGGGTGCGCGTCGAAGTTGTCTTCCAGGCGGATCAGCGGGTCGCCGCCCAGGAACACGTCGCCCAAGAAGGAGAAGACGGTCGCGCCGCGGTCCCGCGCGCCGTCCAGCGCCGGGGTGATGCGCTCGTCGATCAGGTCCAGCGCCGACTGGGCGATCAGGTCGTTCTTCACCGCGGCGATGGACACCCGGAAGGCCGGCAGCAGCCCCTTGCCGCGCATCTCCAGCCGCCGCAGCGTGCGGAACAGGCCACGCTTGCTGACGGTGGAGCCCAGGTGGCTGGTCGCCGCCTCTTCCAAATTGTGCGCCTCGTCCAGGATCAGCCGCTTGTACTGGGGCAGCACGGCGGGCGCCGTGTAGTTGCCCTGCTGGCGGCGGACGGCCAGGTCGCTGAAGAGCAGGTGGTGGTTGACGACCACGATGTCGGCCGAGGCCGCCTCGCGGCGCGCGCGCTGGTAGAAGCAGTCCTCGTAGTGGGGGCACTTGGCGCGCAGGCACACGTCCGTTTCCGACTGCACCTCGTCCCACACCTCCGACGACGGGCGGAACGGCAGGTCGCTCAGGCTGCCGTCATCCGTCTTGTTCATCCACTCCAGCAGCCCCTGCAGCTCCGCCTGCTTTTCGGGCTCGAAGAGCGTCGCCGCGCTCTCCTTGGCCAGCAGCGCGCGGCGGATGGAGACGTAGTTGCTGCGCCCCTTCACCAGCGTAAAGCGGAAGGGCTGCCCCAAGGCGCGGCGAAGGAGCGGCAGGTCCTTTTCGACTAGCTGCTCCTGCAGGTTGATGGTGTTGGTGCTGACGACCGTACGCTCGCGGTTCTGGATGGCCCAGCGGATGGCGGGAAGCAGGTACGCCACCGACTTGCCCGTTCCCGTTCCCGCCTCGGCTACGCCCACGCCGCCGTCGTTGTACAATTGGCCGATCATCCGCGAGAGCGCGCGCTGCTGCGGGCGGTCCTCGTAGCGCGGATGGCGGCCGGCGAGCGGGCCGCCGGGGCCCAGGTCGGCGTCGATGGCGTCCAGGTCCAGCGGCTCGTGCTCGTCCGGGTCCGGCGGCTCGACGACGACGTACATCTCGGTGGCGTCGTTGTCGATGATGGCGAACCCCAGCCCCTGCTCCCACAGCCGCGCCGCCACCCCGAAGTCCGCCTCCGACGGCTCCAGGATGCCGGAGGGGTGGTTGTGGATCAGCAGCCCGCCGGGCTCGGGGTTCTTCACCAGCGCCAGCACGGCCGAGGCGTGCCCGCGGGCGACCACCTTCGGCTCCACCACCTCGCCCCCCTCGCCGATGCGCGCGACGAAGCACACCTCGTTGCCGCGCGCGCGAGCGATCTCGCGCCTCAGCAGCTCGGCGGCCACGGGGCTCAGGAACAGGTCGACGGCGGATCGCCGGGTTTCCACTACTGGGTTGGTCCTTCAGGGTTGATGGCGGACTCTCGATCGTTCAGCCCGCCCGCTCGAACGGCCTCAGCCGATGGCTTCCGCGGGATCGCTCTCGGCGAGCGCGTCACGCAGCATCTCCTCGTCGCCGCTCTCCACGGCGTCGATCTGCAGGAAGCCCACGCGCACGGGCTCGGCGGGGTCTTCGGGGCACTGGAAGCGCGCCGCGTAGATGCCCAGCTCCGTCGGCGAGGGATGGCCGTACTGGATTTCCACCAGCCAGCCGCGTCCCTGCTCATCCTGGAAGATCGCCCTTTCCTTCGGCATGCGTTCGGTACAATGATAACGGTGAGCACGTTCCCGCGGCAGTGGACGCCGTCAACGGAACGCGCCCGGCGAGGAAGCTAACACCTCCCCGCCGGGCGCGGTATTCACATCTTCACGCCGGCTCGTGCGAACCTGCGCTATTCCCCGTGGCCAAGGCGGCGCGCTCCGCTCTGAGGGCGCGCGCGAACAGGGATCCACCCAGGAAGATGACGACGAACAGCAGAAAGCTGATGATGCCCCCCGGCAGCCCCGGCCATGCCACGGGCCCGAACATCGCCGCGGCCGGAAGCGGCGCGAGCAGCCCTCCGTGGCCCACCATGACGCCCGCTGGCATGTAACAGATGGCGCGCACCAGGCTCGCACCCACGAGGTAGCCTGTGCCCCTCCTCCCGACTACGCTGCGGACGAGCAGGAGGGTGATTTCCAGGATGCCTGCGACTACGAGCAGGAACCCTCCGTAGCTGTAGAGAAAGAACATGTTGGATGGCAGGGCGCGAACGCTTGTCCGTCAGCCGGCGCGGCTTGCTCCCGAGCCATTGGGCGGCCGCGATGCCTGGGCGAACACGCCTCGCATTCCCGCCCACAGGATCACCCCGAAGATCGCCGTCCACAGCGGCCCCATCGCCCAGAACCCGAACGCGATGTACTTAGCGACCGCCTCCAGCACGAACACCACGACCACGGCGATGGCTGCCGCGCGGCTGCCGCGGTAGATGCCGTACGCCAGGCCGAAGAATAGCAGCGCAATCAGCACCGCGATGCGACTGGCGAGCGGGTGCCCTTCCAACTGCGCGGAAGCCGCGTTGAGGAGCGCCGTCGCGCCGAAGAGGACGGTGACCCCGACCGCCCACCAGACGGCGCGGTCTTCCGAGTCGCGGTTGATCTTTCCGAGATCCATCGATCGGTGAATCGGTGGTGATGGAGAGGGCCTACCCGCCCGCGGCTTCCTGGGCGATGCGGTAGGCTTCGTTGCGGGAGATGCCCATCCGCCGGCGCAGCTCCTTGGCTATGGCGCTGGGCGATTGACCCTGCGCCAGGAGCGCGTCGGCGACGGAGCGGGCGGCGAGCGCATCCACCTCGCCCTCCGCCGCAGCGTCCACGGAGCGGCCGGCGACCACGACGACGATCTCGCCCAGCACGTCCGCGTCTGCGTAGCGAGTGGCGACGTCGGCCAGGGTGCCGCGCACGAACTGCTCGTGCATCTTGGTCAGCTCGCGCGCCACGCACACCCGCCGCTCGCCCCCGGCCGCCTCCGCCAGGTCCGCCAGCAGCTTTCCGACGCGGTTGGGCGACTCGTACAGCACGGAGGCGCGGGGCGAGGCGGCGATCTCCTCCAGCAGCTCGGCGCGCTCGGGGCCCTTTCGCGGCGGAAAGCCGTGGAAGGTGAACGACTCCGCCTCGATTCCCGATGCCACCAGCGCGGAGAGAAGGGCAGAGGCGCCGGGGATGGGGACGACGTCGAAGCCCGCATCCACCACCTCGCGGACGATGCGGGCCCCGGGATCGGAAAGCAGCGGCGTCCCCGCGTCGGAAACGAGCGCCACGTTCTTGCCCTCGCGCAGCATGGTGACGACGAGCGAGGCGCGCGACGCCTCGTTGTGCTCGTGGGCGGACATCAGCCGCGTCTCGATGCCCAGGTGCTTCAGCAGGCCCCCGGTACGCCGCGTGTCCTCGGCCAGCACCACGTCGGCCGCGGCCAGGGTTTCGGCCGCGCGCCGGGTGATGTCTCCCAGGTTGCCGATGGGCGTGCTGACGATGGAAAGCGCCGGCACGCTCAGAGCGCCACGGCCCAGGGAAGCCGGGCGAAGAAGCCCTGCTCCTGCAGCACGAACCGGCTGTCGCGCGCCACCCGCTCCACCAGCGCGGCGGGATCCACCCCGTGATGGTCGGACGCGGAGATGAGCACCTCCGTCAGCCAGGCGGCCACCCCGTCCGTTAGCGCGGTGGGTGACGCGACGGGATCGCCCGCCACGCGCCCCTCCGGAGTGATGTCGAACGAGGCCACCACCGGGTGCTCCATGGCCGCCAGTCCCTGCCCGCGCTGCAGCATGGCAAGTGCGGTCTCGCGCCCCGTGGCCAGCGCCACTTCGCGGAGGGTGCCCCCGATCATCCGCCGGTACAGGTCCACGAAGCCGGGCCCGGCCAGCACCGGCAGCTCGGCGAGGCGGGGATACAGCGTGGCCCTGAGCCCGGCGCCGACGTCGAAGACGGTGCGCAGGAAGTCGGGGATGGGCACCGTGGCGGCGCGCTCACTGAACCAGCCGGTGCGGAACGCGCCGTCGTCAAACGACAGGTAGTGGTGGCGCCCGTCGTCCGCCAGCTCCAGCACGCCGGAAAAGGAGCGCTCGCGCAGCAGCGGGAACAGCCGCTCGGGCCGCGCCGCGTCCAGCGGCTCGGCCCAGGGCAGCGGTTCGGTGGAAAGTGTGGATGCCATCGCCCGGAGCTGGTCTTCGGATGCGCCGTAGTATCCGATCTGCCCGCCTTCGCCGCGCTCGCTCTCGGTCGCGCACAGGCGCAGCACCTCGGAAAGCGCCGCCGGCCCCCGCCCGCCGGGATGGATGCGGGCCGCGAAGAACGGCTCGCCTCCGCGCAGAAAGACGAGGAAGCAGCGTTCGCCCAGCTGCACGGCCACGTAGCCGGGCACGCGCGCGGAGCGATCGCGCTTCCCGTCGCTCAGGATGCCCGGAAGGTTCACGTAGGACAGCTTCGTCCGCGGCAGGTACGCGGAATCCGCGGGAAAGCGGTAGATCATGGGCGGTCGGCCGGCCGATGGAGAGGGATCGGACGGGAGAAACGGGTCACGTTCCGTGCCCGGGCGCAAGTCGTTGCGGCGCAATCGGGTGCGGCCGGACGGGAGTTTTCGGGGGATGGCAATCCGCAATCCGCGGGGCGGAATGCGAGAAAGGGCCGGGGCGCGCGGCCCCGGCCCTTCCGAATGCAACGTCAGGCGGCCAGGTGCTCCTGAAGCTTGCGCTCCAGCATCTGCTTGGGCTGCGCGCCGACGATGGTGTCTACCACCTGGCCGTCCTTGAAGAACAGGATGGTGGGGATGGAGCGCACGTTGAACTGCGCGGCGGTGCGCTGGTTGTTGTCCACGTCCAGCTTGCCCACCTTCACCTGGCCGGCGTACTGGTCCGCCAGCTGGGCCACGGAGGGGCCGATCAGGCGGCAGGGGGCGCACCACTCCGCCCAGAAGTCGACCATCGCAAGCCCTTGCGCGCCGGCGATCTCCGACTGGAAGTTGCCGTCGGTGATCTCCATGAGGTTTTCGCTATCAGCCATTTGAATATTCCTTCCCCGTTCATGGGCCTCGCGGGCCCGGTGCCTCAGCCGCTATCCTGTAGCGGCTGGCCTGTCATCTGAAAATCGAATACCCCGAACCGACACTGGAGGTCTCCTTGACCGAGCGGGCGCTGGACCACGTGGGAATCGCGGTGCACTCGCTGGACGAATCGCTCCCCGTCTTCGAATCTATCACCGGCCACAAGGGGCATGGCCGCGAGCGCGTGGAATCCCAGGGGGTGGAGGTGGTCTTCCTGGGCACCGGCGAGGGCCGCCTGGAGCTGCTGGCCCCCACCCGCGACGATTCGGCCGTCGCCAAGTTCCTGGCGAAGCGTGGCCCGGGGATGCACCATCTGTGCTACCGCGTCCCCGACCTGGCCGCCGAGCTGGCCCGCTACCGCGCGGAGGGCCGGCAGCTGATCGACGAGGCGCCCCGCCGCGGCGCCGCGGGGCACCTGGTGGCGTTCATCCACCCGAAGTCCACCGGCGGGGTGCTCACCGAGCTGCTGCAGGCCGGCGGGCACTGACCGCGGGGCACAAAAGCGAACGGCGGCACGAGAGCGATTCGCCCTCGTGCCGCCGTTCGTCGTCCGCCCGGGCCGATCAGCTGCGGCGGGTCTGCTCGCGCGAGATGGCCTCCAGGTCCACCTGCTCCACCAGCCACGAGCCGCCCGGGCCCTGGACGACGACGAAGGGCACCTGCACGGTGCGGCGGCCCTGGCGCATTTCCACCATGATGGTGCGCGCGTTGGGGCGGCCCGGCGTTGGCACCATGCCGCTGAGCGAGAACGAGTCGTGGCGGATGACCCGCGCGATGGCCTGCATCCGCCGGGCGACCCGCTGCGGGGCCTGCGACTCGGCCAGGGGGCCGCGGACGGAGCCGAACAGGTAGCCCATCTCGGTGAAGCGCTCCTGCTTGGCGAAGCCCATGAACTGCTCGACGGCCGATGCCGGCGCCGCGGCTTGCAGGCCGGCCGGGGCGGGCCCGCCACCCACTCCCGCGCCGCCGCCTCCGCACGCGGCCAAGGGAAGCGCGACCAGCACCAGAGCAACCAGTTTCCAGGGACGCACGGGACCTCGGGGGTGGGGACGGGAACGAGATCGGGGACCCGGCGCGCGCGCCGGGTCCCCGAAAGAGTAAGGGATAGTGCGAAAGTGCGAAAGTGCGTGAGTGCGTGAGTGCGGAAGCGGGACCGGTGCAGCCTCGATAACGGTGCTGAGGCCCCGAATCCGCTGGGGCGAATGAATTCGCGGCAACGACGGCCCGAAGTCCGCCTTCGCGGACTGCACGTGCGAGTCGAGTGCACGCGGCCAGGATAACGCGATCGAAAGGTCTCCCCCTCCCCTGCGCAGCCTACCATTACCCACATCTTTGTATCGGGCCAGGGACGCCCAAAACCAAGGTGACAGCAGGGGTTTGGCCCTCATCTGCGTCCACTCGGGAGACGGAGCAGCGCGCATTCCGGTGCGTAGACGCCACACACTCCTACGTCGACGACGGGTTTGACGCGGCCTCAAACCTACGCTCCCACGGCATTTTTGC